>JAJCYJ010000667.1 GCA_029262975.1 Saprospiraceae bacterium | reverse complement strand
GCACATTGGTTTCAACAAAGGTTGAAAATCATTCCTTCATTTTGCGAATGAAAAAAAATGAGCATATGCCAAGAGTTAAATTGATTTTAGGTCTACCCACTGCAAAGGGCGTAGAACCAAATTCTGTTCAAATACTGCAATAATTTTTGCACCCTGGAGGTTTCTCATAATTTATTTTGTGTGAAAGATTAATAATAATGAATTTATCCAGAATAGATGTTTGTCTAAAAACAATTTATGACACAAGAAATGATTCCATTTTGGATATTTAGAGATTTGCAAAACATGAATATTAAATAGCTCCTGTACCGCACTTTCATTTAAGAAAGAATGGTAATTAAGTAATCTTTCTAATTTGCTCGCGCCACTCATGACAAATAAGTGCAGTTAATGAAATCATTTATAATTTAACATGATAGTAAAGTATAACTTCATGTTCAATTTAATTAAAACTACAGCAAACATAATTCAATAAACCATTTTATATATTTTATGGAGAACAATATTGTACTTATCCATGCAGGAATTGCAGTTTTATTTATGCTGTTATTAATTTGTTGTTGGATTTACTACATTGTTAGAAGTTTGATAGACCCAAATCGTCCTAAAAGCATCCTGTCAAAATCTTTGAAATTAACATTTATATTTCTTCTGATTTCCTTAATTATAAGTGGCATATATCCATTAATTGCTTTAGGAAAATTTGAACTTTATCATTTTCTTAAGCTATCAATATTTGGTCTTATTTGGTTGTTGTTGATCTCATATAAAAATCTAATACCTTCTAGAGCAATAGGATTATCTTTAATACTTCTAATCTTATCAGGTATAAGTTCATTCACAGATGCTCCTAAGTTGTCAAAAAAAAAGTTGTCACTAGAATCGCTTGACATTAACCATGAAAACATGAGTGATTTAGTAAAAGGTAAATTAATTTATACTTCTCAATGTGTGTTATGCCATGGAGAAGGTGGAAGGTTAGGAAGGTTTGACGCTGCTGACCTCTCCAAAACTCTCCTTTCATTGGAGGATAAAATCAAAACAATTACAATAGGTATTCCTTTAACTGTCATGACCTCATTCAATCAAATATTAGCTCCTAACGAAATTGTTTTGGTTGCGAAATATGTGGAGACGTTAAAAGAAAATTAAAATTGTACTTATTTTTGAAACTATAAATATTCCATTAGTTATGAATCCTATATTAGGATAATAAAAATAAGCGGATTACAAAATGACATTCTTAAATAAAATCATTATGATGACTATTGATAAATTCAAGAATACTTATGGAAGGTGAATTGCATGATTCAACGGAAATTGTCAATACGTCTGAAAGCGAAAGTCTGGCAATATTTACGCGCCAACTTATGCAATCGTTGTTAGCAAATCAGGCCATTCCTGATGGAAGGCTAAATAATTCTATTCTGTTATTAATTTAAATGAAAAAATAACCAGATGATTCAGAGAACCACATTACTCTCATTTGTTCTTTAAAGTTTATATGCATAACAAGAATAGATTATAAATCTTTGAGAATGGATGAAGAAACGGATTTAGATGAGAAAACGAAAAAGCATTGAAAATAAAATAGAACTCCTGGCAACAACATACTTAAACTAATCACGACAATAGATTAAAAGAAATATGAAATATAAAGGCTCAATAGAAATTGATAAATCAAGAGATGAAGTAGTAAAATTCTTTGTTGACCCAAAATACATAGGGGAATATCAAGACGGATTTATAAGGAAAGACCTAATAAAAGGAGAATTAAGTAAAGACGGAGCAATATCAAAAATGGTCTATAAATACGGAAATCGAGATATGGAGTTGACGGAAACAATAATCGCCAATCGACTACCTGAATCTTTCGAATCAAGTTATCACCACAAGCATATGGATAATTTAATGAAATGCAAATTCATAGTCTTAGATGTCAACCGAACTAAATACGAATATGAATTTGAATATACCCGAATTAGTTGGTTAATGCCAAAACTTATGGCCATTCTATTTCCGAGTATGTATAGAAAACAAGGAGAAAAGTGGATGAGACAATTTAAAGATTTCGTTGAAAACCAATAGTTATGTGGGAAGAAAAATTGAAAATTTATGATGAATTAATCTCCAAATGTAAAAGGTTTGAAAGAAAAGGTAAAACAATGCCCTATACCTCCGCAAATGGGCACATGTTTTCGTTGTTTAATAAGGCTGGTCAAATAGGGATTCGATTTTCAAAAGAGGTCCAGGAAAAATATATCGAGGAGTTTGATACGTCAATTTTCAAATCGTATAATTCGATAATGCACGGATATGTATTGATACCAGAAAAGATGCTTACAGATTTGGAAAGTGTAGTGAAATATTTAGATGAAAGTTTTGATTATGTAATGAGTCTTGATCCGAAATAAATAATACCATCTACAATGTGGTTTTCAACAGATAAGCTGAATTAATGACGAAACAGGTGATCCAGAAAATCAGACCAGTAATATTTCCCTAATCTGGTTACGAATTTCGAGTTCCAATTAAATATGTCACAGAAAAACCAATTCTATTTTTCAGTTTCCCACATTTCCAGTCATACAATTTTTGCCTATCAGACGATTGGGCCATTTCCATTAATTCCTTTGGTTTGTATAACCTTAAAATGGATACAACTCCATCCCAAATTGTGTAAACCGGAATAAGCGGGATAAAGTAGGTGAAAATTATTCTGCTTAACTTAAATGGTCTGATAAAAGGAGTGCAAATGAAAAACAATATAGGATGAAATAGTAATATCCCTAAAATTGTTCCAATATGTTTATCTCCACTGTCGAAAATGCAAACAGGCATTCCGCTTATGACTATATTCTGGAGTATTGTCTTCACTTCTATTGGTTCAAAATGGTGGATAGCTGAAAACATTGTCCTAATTCCAATTATATCAGTATTCAGTTTCAGAACATCTAAGGACTGTGTATTATAACTCACAATATTTTTAGTCCGTAGCTTTAAGTCATTATACGCAGGAATGTTAGGATATTTATCCGATACAAAAAACCTGATATCAATATTTGGGTCTATTTTCTGATTGATGAATTCGATTGGACCTCCACTTCCCGAGCATAAATCCAGTATTTGATTATGATTGGTTTTCTCAATTACATTTTCTAATACCTCAACGACTGGTTCGTAAAATCTTATCACTCCTAAAACAAAACCAAGAAAGTCAGTACCTCCATCTCTAATAAAATCTGGAAACCAGTTAAAATCTTCAAATTCAAAAAGATGTACTCTCTTCATTTCTTATTATTTAGCTTGCCATTAACTCAAAGGAATAGTCGCCACTGAGGTGACGATCACATTAATGTTCACACTAAGATAATTTTATTATAAAGTTGCCCAATGAAATTAAATCGCTAAATCATTGCAAAAGATCCAAATTGGCCAGGATCATAATTCGCTTTTAGGACCGTTTGGTGAACTATCAACAAGTTGTTTTCAGAGAGAATTTCATAAATTATAGATGAAATTATAGTCTTTCGAAACCTTCGCATATAAAATTCGCAAGCTATTGCCCTCTAATCAAAATGAGCGTACCGGACGTACTGCCAGGAGTATATCCTTAGTCCCGGATTCTATGGCTCCAGTTGAGAAGTTTAAATACAATGCGTGGTTTTGATCAACCTCAGAAGAGGACCAATAGCTAAGATTTGGAAATGGAAAATTACCTAAGCCTGCTTGATGCAAATTATTATAAAGAAGCATCAACTCATCAGAAGAAGGTAAAAACCAATCTCCATAATTTCCCTTATCAAGCTTCAAACATATGAGGGCAGCAAAATCTTCATTTGGGTCTTCAGGGATCTGAAGACTTGAAATTAGAATTGTATTTATTTTTCCGCCTCCGATATTCTGACTAACTGCGTTTGTGCGAATTGTGGATTGGTTACGCCATATGATACCGTTTGTTAAATCTGCAGTGTCTGCAACCAGACCGTGATTTCCGGTTGGGTCTATATAAAATATAATACCTCCATGGGCCATATCGCCAATGTTATATTTTTTAATCGCTATTTGTCCCTCAGAACCAACAACCAGGTTTTGACCTTCTATTACTGTATCCAAGTTATTAATCTTAACAGCAACGTCGACACTCATTTCTTGCCCAAAGGCTATATGAGTTACCAGAACAAATTGAATTATAAATAAGATAAACTTCATGATAATTGCTTTTTTTAATTAGATATGATTAACTCCTAATAATCTGTTTTCAAAACCTCTTCTTATAAGGCCTGCAGTATTTTTGGCACCCAATTTCAGCATCAGGTTTTTGCGATGGGAATCTGCAGTATGTGTGCTGATATATAGGGTGTTGGCTATTTCTTTAGTGGTATATTCATTTGAAATAAGATGCAGCACTTCTGCTTCACGGGGAGAAATATTATTCATGATTATTTTTTAACTTTTTAATTGAAAAATTGAATTATATAGATTTAGCTGGCATTATCATAATCAACAATCCCATCATGAAATGTCATAGTCCGCACTATATTATTCTTCGCTCTGCCTATTGTCCAAGTGTTGCGTTGGCCTTTTTTGCGAGAGATATTCAAGAATTAATTTTTGGTTTTGATTAAGTTGATCAATTATTCCCTGTTGCTCTTTAATAGCCTGTATTAGCGGCACGGTCAATGCAGCATAGTTTAGACCTTGTCTTCCTGTGTCAGCATTTTCGTGCCAGCCTTGCCATTCAATTCCAAGTTTATCTATGACTTCTTTCACTTCCTGGGCGATCAGCCCGTGTTGTATTCTTGGCTGTGTTGTTGCCTCTTTTAATTCCTCCGCGGTTTCATTTTCTATAAATTCGGATGGAAAATCCAATTTATTTTTCCAATAATACTGCACGGGTCTTAGCTCCTTTATAAAGTTTAACCCTAGCTTAGAATCAAGAATATTGCGTTTCATTCGTCTATCAGACGAACTCATCACAGAGGCAGTACCATTTTCATTCATATAAACAGTAGTAATAAAGCCATTTCCTATCACAGCCGTGTTATCGCCTTGTCCATCAGCTTGACACCCTATTACAATTTGATTTTGTGCATCAGCGCTTGAACCATCAGTACTGAATCCAACCATTGTGTTATTGTCACCTGTAGAAATGGCATCACCTGCATCACCACCAATCAAAGTATTGGATAATCCACTTGTATTATTGAGCCCTGAATTCTTGCCAAAGAAGGTATTATCCTCTCCAAAAAGATTCTTTTCACCTGACTTGTGTCCAAAGAAACTATTGGCATCTCCGCGATTTACAGCACCTGACCGGAATCCGAAGAAGGAGTTGAAACTGTTTTGATTTGCGGATCCCGCATCGGCACCAAAGAATGAATTTTCTACTCCGGTAGAACTACTATAGCCTGCTCCACTGCCAAAAAATGAATTGTTATGACCAGTAAAATTGAAATATCCCGATTCATATCCAAAAAAAGAATTGTGTTCTCCTGATTGGTTAATAAAACCTGATTGAGAGCCAAAAAATGAATTTCCTAATCCAACATTTGTTGCTCCTCCACTATTGGCGCCAAAGAAAGAGTTATGCCCTCCCGTACTGCTATTACGACCCGAACTACTTCCGAAAAAAGAATTATTAGAAGCTCCGCTATTTTGCCCTGCTTTATATCCAAACATTGAATTGTCGCTACCATTGTTCAAAAAACGTCCAGCGTCAGAACCAAATATTGAATTTCGATTTCCATTTATAAGTAAAAACCCTGCCTCACTTCCAAATACCGAATTATGACTTCCGGCGCCAAGTATGGCCCCCGCCGAAATTCCAAATAAAGAGTTATCACTTCCTGAAACCCCGGAACTGGTTCCAATTCCGACCTGTACATTTTTTAAGGTTTCATCTCCTATTTTGAGTTTTCCTACTATTTCAACATCTCCTTCTACTTCTAATTGATTCTCCTGGGCTATACAACAATAAGCGCCACATAACATAAAACCAATAAATAAAATGTATGATCTCATAATGAATTTTTAAATTGAATTTTCAAATTCTTGATAGTTCCAAAACACCTGTTATTACTACCACTAATTATTAGATTCTAATTCGCTTAGTCGTTTCTCTAATCCATCGATAAGTTTTTGCTGTTCTTGAACTGCTTTGATTAACGGCACTGTCAATGCACTGTAGTTCAAAGCTTGTCTCCCATTCTCAGAATTTTCCTGCCACCCTTGCCAGGGAATGCCGAGTGCATCAATGACTTCTTTCACCTCTTGCGCAATAAGCCCATGTTGAATAACTCTTGGAGTATTAGCCGCTCTTAGTTCTTCTGTCGTCTCATTTTTTATAAATTCGGATGGAAAATCTGATCTGCTTTTCCAATAGTACTGCACTGGTCTTAGTGCTTTTATAAAAATTAACCCTAACTCAGAATCAAGAATATTTCGCTTCATTCGTCTATCAGACGAGCTCATCACAGAGGCTGTACCATCTTCATTCATGTAAACAGTAGTAATAAACTCATTTCCTATCACAGCTGTATTATTGCCTTGTCCATCGGCTTGATGCCCAATTACAATTTGATTTTGCGCATTCGCGCTCGAACCATCTGTACTGAATCCCACCATTGTGTTATTGTCACCAGTAGTGATGGCATCGCCTGCATCTACTCCGATTAAAGTGTTTTGACTCCCAGATGTATTTTGTAGACCGGAATTTTTACCAAAAAATGAATTTTCATCGCCTGTATTGTCTTCTCCGGAAAGATGCCCTACAAATGTGTTTTTCTCTCCTGTACTTGCCCTACCGGCACGAAATCCAAAAAATGAATTAAAACTGGCCGTATTGTTTTCGCCAGCCTCAGATCCAAAAAAGGAATTTTGTAACCCATTTATATTCACTACACCGGTATTATCTCCAAAAAATGCATTTTTTTCACCACCTGTATTATTGACTCCGCTGTTATATCCAAAATAAGAATTGCTGCTGGAAGTAGTTTTTGCTCCAGCGGCTGAACCGAAAAACGAATTTTCATTACCCGCTGAATTTAAGGCCCCGGATCCATTGCCAAAGAATGAATTACCGACTCCGGTTTGATTTAGTTTACCTGCATCTGAACCAAAAAACGAATTACCACTGGCGGCATTGACCTCGCCTGCATTAGAACCAAAAAATGAATTGTCTGATCCTCCCCCACTACTTCCTGCATTAGCACCAAAGAAAGAATTTCGGACGCCGTTGAATAACAGGAATCCTGCCTTCGACCCAAATGCCGAATTGTCAGTTCCTGCTACTAACGCAGCGCCAGCACTATTGCCAAAGAGAGAATTATCTGTACCGGTAATGCCATTACTAGTAACAAATCCCACAACTGTATTTCTAAGTGTTTCATCTCCAAGCTCAAGTCTACCGGATATTTTGGCAGCTCCATCTACGTCTAAGTCCGGATTCTGGCTATAAATAAAATTGGAAAATAAAAGTGCAAAGAATAATGCTAAGGTTGAATTTTTCATGAAAGTTATTTTATTGTTGATACTTGTAAGAACACTATCAGGCCTTTATCAAAATGAAAACGAAAAGGTTAACAGGATAGTGGATTTTTCTAAAATGGAATGAGAATCATATGAATTTTCAATAAGTAATTCAAATCCAGAAGGGGTTCTAATGGTGTTCAGGGAAGCACCGACTATTCGTCATTCAATTTAGACAGTATGAGCTCTTGATTCCTTTTCAATTCCTCGATAATATCCTGTTGCTCTTGTATCGTCTTCAAGGTGAGAATGGTCAGTTTTTGATAAATTACACCAAAAGGCGTTCCCTCTTCATCAAAGGCTACAGCCTCGGGAAAATGCTCTATCAATGATTGTCCGTTTATATTTATTGATCCATTCGCAGCATCACTCTGAGTTGTATAAGTACTAATTGCCTTAAGTATACTGCTTGCTTCAGCTAATGACCGTTCTTGGGGAGGCAGGTCGAAAGATTCGTCGTCCACATAGGCCCCGGCAGGTGTGATATACGACCTTCTATTTCCGTCAAGGGTAAAACTCAAGTTAGCACCACTATGATGGACCTGCCATTTTGTGGCATTTTGTTGAGAACTTTCAAAAATTATCCCCCCCGTGCCACCCGTAGAAGCGGTTTCACTTTGTAGAATATGAATATCGGCTTCAGGCGTGTTTACATTGATTCCTAATTCACCATTCACCGCAAGTTCGTCAGAACTAAAATCGCCATAAATAAGGGGTGAGGAGGAAGTATTATTCTGATCAATGTATAATTTATTACTACCAGGTTCATTGGAACCGGCAAGCGTTCCAATAAATATATTTCGATCACCATCACCATTCCCCCCTGCTTGATAACCGATTATTATATTCTCATTACTCACAGTTCTGCTTGTTCCTGCTAGCGTACCGATAAATACATTTGAATTTCCTGTTAATTGAAATTCACCTGCCGCATAACCTATTAATGTATTGCCTGAACCGGTATTAGATGCACCCGCACTCGATCCTACAAATGTATTGCTTGCTCCTGTTTCATTTGCGGCTCCAGCTCTCCAGCCGATGTATGCATTGCGTTCTCCGATTGTATTTTCTGTTCCCGCATGAAAGCCTACGAATACATTTGAACCTGTGGTCGAAGCGTTATTCAATCCGGCGCTTTCTCCGAAAAAAGTATTTCTAGCAAAATCAATTGGTTCTATCATTAGAAGCCCGTCGATATTTTCTTTAATTCTGAAGCTTACGGAATCGCCAACTTCGAAATATGTTTGTCCAGAAGCATACCCTGATATAACCAGGAAGATTATTGTATGCATTAGTTTCATAATTGATTATTTTATGTTGTGAGTGTAGTTTTTGTCCGCTCCACTTTTCGGATATTTGTCTTAGTGTTAAGGGCGGCAAATCTTTATTATTTATCTTTATTCCTTTATCCATTTCAAAATGAATATGTTAACAAGTCTTGTTTATATTTTTCGTACAGACAGAAATTATATATGTAACCCGAGCTAATTTCGTAATCTGTTAAATCATAAACACCTCTGACTTTGGCCGAAAGACAATTAAATAATAATGTATCTTGTTAACCTTTGATGCATTGAAGAGATAAATGACAAAACTTACGGCTGCTTCAGGATTACAGGAATTAAGAAATGCCTTTGCGGAAAATCGGGAACGAGCCATCCGTGATGTTTATCGGTTGCACAGAGACTCTTTCTTGAAATATTGTCAGACCTGGTCATCGAATTCAGATGTTCATCTTGATTGTTTTCAAGAAGCTGTGATAGCTCTATATGAGAATCTTGTCAAAGGCAAAATTAAAACAGATCAAAGCAGTTTAAAAACCTATCTATTTGCGATTGGAAAACATAAAGTCTTAAATGAATTAGAAAAAAGAAAAAGACGAGAGAAAAGAAAGGAATTGCAAAAAGAATATATAATTGAAGAATCAAAAGAAAGTGAAGAAACTGAGAAATTGAATTTGAAAAAGACAATAGATCAATTAGGTACATCATGTAAAGATTTGCTGGTAAAATTTTACTACCATCAATATTCAATCGAAGCTATAATGATCGACATGGACTACAAAAATCAAAACACAGTAAAAGCACACAAGTCACGATGCATGAAAAAACTAAGAGAATTAATGAGTAAAAGTAGCGGGATATAAAATGGAATTTACTGATAAAGATATTCGGTTGATCGAAGATGCTCTATTGGACAGGCTGTCTGGTGAGGACCAGTTCCGATTAGCCGAAAGATTAAAAGACGATCAATTTTCTGCAGAATATGAACGGTATAAACTCATGATTGGAATGGTACAATCAGAAGGGAGATCCGAGTTAAAAAAAGATTTACAGAAAATAGATAAAGAGCTTCCGCTCCTTCAAAATAACAAGCAGAGAACAATTCCGATGTATGTACGATGGCTTGTTGCCGCAAGTTTGATAGGAATAGCAGGGTATTTGGGTATTTACAATTTCAATTCAGACACCAATCTCAATGTTTATAACAAATATCATGAAGCCTACCCTAACCTTATAGATCCAATAACAAAAGGAAGCGAGTCAGGATATATGAGCCCATATCAACTCTATGAATCAGGTAGATATGAAGCAGCTCAAAGGGAGTTTTCTGTTCTTGACCAAAGCGAAGAACGCGACTTTTATATGGCGCTCACGTATTTGGAATTGGAAGATTTTGTCAATGCCATCAACAGGCTTTCACAGATCAACAATAATGATGCACACAGGTTTTCTTCAGAAGCTCGTTGGTACCTGGCACTGGCTTATATTGGAGTACAAAATGAAGAAAAAGCTGGGGCAATTTTAATAGACATATCAGAGCAAGAAAACAGTCCTTTTAGCAAGTCAGCAAGTCAGCTGCTCAAGGAGTTGGAATAACTCCCGGGGCAGCAATTCGTCTAATGGCAAAGAATAATAATCCTAAAACTAAAATTCCACTACCCCAGTAAATTATTAGATTTTGTTCAGCAAAATGTACGGGGCTTACATCACCGATTATCACAAATCCTGCCCAATAAAATGGATGCCGCTGTACTTCAGAAATAGTGTTATCCAAATAATCCAATTTAGCTTTTTGCAATGCTTCATCTTTTGCAAGTCCTATTTTCAGATATTTATAAAAAGAAATCATTATATCAGAAGTGCTTTTATCGGGTACTTTCCAAAGAGACATGACCACTGAGGGAATACCAGCTTGGATTAAGGCATTAGAAAAACTCTTCACTCCATCTCCATTGTGTACTTGCCCACGACCCGTCTCACAAGCACTCAGGACAGCCATGCTCGCATTCGATTGTCGATCGGATATTTCGTACAGATAGAGATCTTCATCTTCCCTTAGTCCATCTGAATTAAAAACAAACCTGCTATTGATCGGAGAACGTTCATCTAAAATAGCATGCATGGATAGATGTAACAAACTTCTCTTCCCTAATCGATCGAGAAATTGTTCTTTTTTGGCTTTTGCACCAATATAAATTTCACCGCTTACGTGCTTTTGGATTTCAGTTACTTCTATCTTAGAGCTTGGTAATTCCCACATACCGCTGCGCACGATAGCAGCATACTGCACATGCATGTTGGTGTCTATTTTACTTTCATCGTATTGAGGAGCAAATCCTGTAAAAGTATAGGCTCCATTGTCTTGAGGAATCTTTGCTTGATTAGATATAGTCTTAAGACTATTGGCATAGCTAATAGGCATCACCTCTATGGCAAACCTTCCTTTAATAGGAATAATTTCAAATGGAAGTAACGACAATTGTTTATCTGGAATAATTACAAGCCCCTCGCAATCGATCATTGCCCAGGACAAAATTGGAGAAGCATATTTCAATAAGTTCTCCCAGTCTTTCATGGGTGTGTCTGGGGTGATGTTTGTTTTTGAAAACCTGAAGATTAGATTTTCTAACTGATCATCTAATTGATATGTCATTGCGGATAATTGACCATTCAACACTTTAAAGGCAATCACCCTGTCTTCCAATAGAAGTAATTCAAGGTAAGCGATGTTGTCTCTTAGGAAATGCCGCTCTTGTACAATATCAAAATGTCCGGCACTTACAAGAGCTTTCTCATAATCAGGATATTCTGATTTAATCTGAGTTTCAATCTGTAACAATCTCTCCTTCATACTAAGGAGGCTATCAATGTTAGAAGGGGCCAGGTTATTATCCTTGACAGCTTTCAATTGCCTGGCGTTCAGAATGGTTATGCCACCCCTGATCTCGGTCAATTCTTCAATAATGTGCTTAGGAACACTTGATTTTGCTATCGCTATTCTTTTTAATTCTGCCTCAGCAAGGGCTACTGATTTTGCATCTTCTATAATGTTAATAGCGGTCATCAAGTCCTCTTCTTTTCCCTGGTACTTATACAATTCCAAATATGTAGCGCTTGCATAATCAAAAATATCTTTGAAAGAATTCATTAACTCTGACTTGTCACTGATCCTGTCACTGTTATCATATTGCCACCAAAACAATTCCATTGCTTCATCTGCTATCCTCTTTGCAGTTTGTAACAATTCATTATCCGAGGTTGAAACACTGCTGTAGTAGTACGTGATCACCTGATTTTTCAAAATGTCTAAATATTTCAAAGGGTCCTGTATCGAATAGAAATCGCCATCTGGAGCGACTATTGACTTTGCATCAGAAAGAAGATTGATAGAACGGTCGTATTCTTTAGCAAGACGAAGGGTATGACTTAAAGCATTTTGCGCATTTGCAAGACTAACCTGATCATTATTATTCGCAAAGATGTCGATTGCTTCAGAGAGGTATTTTTTACTGGATTCGAAAATTTTTCGTTCCCTGTTCATAATGCCAAGATTCGTAAGCACATTGGCATATCGATTATGTGTTTTGCTGTATAGTTTTTCTCTTATCTTAAGTGACTTTTGAAAGTAATCTTCTGCTTTTGTATATTTTTCTAATCGTTGATATAACGAACCAAGACTGTTAAAGGTAATTGCTGTATAGAGATGATTCTCTCCGAGTAACTCCAGGCAAATAACTTCAGCCTTCAATAAATATTTTTCTGACGAAACATAATCTCCTAATTGCCAAAACCTGTTTCCCAAATTGTGATAAGCCGCAAAGAGACTGGTTGATACAGGATCATGAATTTGCTCGATTGTTTTAATCTGGAGTTGATTATAATCTATAGCCTTATCGTATAAATATAAATTAGCGTACGCTGAACTTAATGAATTATAAATATCCCCCAGTGCTTGACTATTTTCAGGAACATTTAATTTACAGACTTCAACTGCAGATAAAAGATAAGAAATTGCATTCTTAAATTCAGACTTTACAATATAGGCTTGACCAATTTTTAGTTTTACCTGGGCAAGTTGGTCGTCACTTTTATTAAAATAGTCAAGAAGTATTTGTTCAGCCTTGAAGTAATGTACCAGACCTGTATCTGAAGATTCATTATCGACATGACGTTGCCCCAATCTGATTAAAGTTCGAACCAGGATCTTATTACACGACCCCAAATTGGCTTCAATCTGTTGTGCATTATTGGATAGGATATCAATTGCCTTTTTATAATTTTTCATTCTCCAATAAAAGATGGATCTATAATCTGCGCCTAAAGCTGCATAGTTATAATGCGCTTCATGATCTTGGAGATTTAATATTGCCCGCAGCAAAAGAGAATCATTGTATAAATCACTGCCGTTTATGGCGTAGTTGTAAGCCTGTTGGATGTAGAGTATACTGTTGATTGGATGTTCAGCAGTATAGGACAAACTGGTGATTTGGAACAAAGAATCCAGGTTGAGGTCATCGTCTACGGCATTATGTCTGTCCAAAATGTAATAAATACGGGCACTATCCGATACTTCATCTTTATGTAATATCGCTGATCCCTGATCAAATATCTCCTGGCATTTCTTTAGCTCGTAATTGTAGTAATATGCAAAACCCAGCGCTCGATACGCATGCAACAACGAATCTCCATTCTTCAACAATGGAATCGTCTCTTCAAGGTTGGCTATTTTAGAAGGGAGATCGCAATCACTTTGAGATAGGATTGTTCCACAGATAAACCATAAGATAAAAATACATAATAGCTTATGTGGGTATTGCATTGGCATATTGACACAGTTGTGTACAAATATAGAAAAGCTAATGGCGTGTTAAGTATCAATGATTGAACTCCTTGCTTTCTTCTGATGTGCAGAAGACATGTAACTACTTCGAGGGATAAGGAGTTACTCTCCTCTTCAATAAAATAATTTTTTCACTGCGACTTAGCAGCCTTCTTGAAAATTTCTATATACCCATTGGCCAGGGTGCCCTTTTTATAAAACCCTTTTTCTTTAATCAGGCGATGCATCTCAGGAAGATGATAACATGGCACACCCATAAGCATATGATGTTCGAGGTGATAATTGACGTTCAAGGGTGCAAATAGCATTTTCTCTATCCAATTAGCATAGGTCGTTCGGGTATTGACCCTTGGGTCCTGGCGATCCTCTACCATAGAATGTTCGGCAATTGATCTGACCCTGACGCAGAATTGAAATGTTGTCAGATAAGCACCCACCCAGAGCAGATATAGCAATGGATTAAACAAAGACAGAATGACCAGAAGCAATACGTTTGCAAGGATCGGTCCACTTAAATTCTTTAATGCTGTCTCGAAAAATGATTTCCAGGATCTATTTGACTGGTCTATCTTTTGGGGTCTGTTTCCCTGGTCGTATTCCAGGTAATTCAAATGCATCATGATGAGTGCTGCGGTCGTTTTAATACCTGTCATTCCAGACAAATCTCTCAAGAATTTTCTGATTAAACTATGCTTTCCAGCTGGATATCCTACCGTAAGATTAATATCCGGATCATCTTCCAGACCAGTATGGATGTGGTGCCGGACATGGTAGGGTCTGTATCTGAGCATATCATTCAGGACAGGATATCCACCAAGCCATTTTCCTATAAAATCATTCAACTTGCTCGATCTAAAAAGAGACTTATGCGATGTATCATGCATGATAACCGAACAAGCCAGTTGACGCCCACCAAGAATAAATAGCGCTATAACTATTGTCCAGATGCTGGGATATATATATACCAGTGCAAAAGCAAAAACTATCCCCATCCAAACGTAGATCACTTCGACCATTCCTTTGAAGTCATCCCTGACCAGCAACATTTTCTGTTGTTCGTCTGTGAGGTATAGGGACGCATCGGGAATGTTCATTTCTTTTTTACTTCGAGTGAATATTAAGTAACAAATTTACAGAATTGATTTTAAATGTGATGGTATTCTTAGGTTGTACTGAATAGAGAGTAGGTACAACCAACGCTCAATTAGGATTGTTCTGAATTTCTGTCAGGAAACGAAGTGGACCTGGTAAAAGTCAGGGACTCGTGCCAGTGGGACGTAGGTTGCACCTACACTCAAAAGTACAACCGACGCTCAGCGTGCACTTTATTTTTTTTCTATTTCAGTTGATGGCTTTCTTATGCCCTTCGCTGTCAAGAAAGTTTGAAGTTGGGCTTCAAAACTAATTGGAATGTTTTTTTCGTCTACCTTGAATTTTAAAGGAACATTACCGGGTGATAATAAAAAGAGATTATCTGAATAATAGTACATCGTCTGTTTTGGAAATGCAGGATGGGAAGCTGTCAATTTTTCGTTTTCAATTTGAATTGACAGGACACCCCCTAACGAAATGTCGTATTCTCCTACATACATTTTTTGTTCTGTCTCATTAAGTGCCTCTGCAAATTCTTTGGGATCATATGTGATTCCGAGTTTCTTCAGCATATCGATGCCATTGGTGTTTCCGGGATTCAACTTTATCGATTTTTTATAATAATCAATGGCTTTAATGTTCTCTTCTTTTTTGGCAAAGGCTTCACCTGCGCTGTCATAAACATTAAAGGAGGATGGATATAATTTTACATTTTCCATAAATATTTCAATGGCGTCATCAATTTTATCCATACCCATAACACTATAGCCCAGGTTATTTAAAGCAGCCTCAGAAGGTGATACCTTATAGCCCAACTTTTCAGATACTTCTTTGAAGTGACTGTTTATTCGATTTAAGCCTCCTTCGGCGAATAATTCCGCGTAGTCTATAGCAAACCAGTCTTTGAATATAGCTTCCAAGCCAAGGTAGGTACTTCGATGAGGTATGCTGCCATGGGTTTCTTCCTCCATAACCTTAAAGTCCCAATTGAAATCACTTTCATCCATCTCTTCAAAAAGAGCTGCCAGTTTCATAGCGCCACCCAACATTTTACCACCTTCATCACCCATGGTCATATAGAAAAAGCAATCAAGATTTGGCTTTTTGCTCAAAAATGATTCTGCCTGGGTCACCAGTCGTTGATTGTCCCACCACATGCTGGGGCTAATGGCTAGGTAGGCATTAAAAAGGTCGGGTGCTTCAAGGAGGGAATAGACGGCGAAAAGCCCTCCAAAAGAATGACCATTCAATATTTTATAAGATCCTGTATTATAAGTTTTATCAATAAATGGAATCAGTTCGTCTTTCAAGAAATATAGCATATTTTCTGCACCCCCGGCGGTTGGCATTTGCTTAGCAGACAGGGAGTCTTTCTCGATTTTTGGAGTTAAATCCCTGGTTCTATCGGAAGTGTTAGGAATAGCAACTACCATCATCTTTGGTATCCGCCCCTGGTTTTCAAGAAATGATATGATACCCGTAGTATGATGAAAATGGCCATCACCATCTAATAGATA
>JAJCYJ010000666.1 GCA_029262975.1 Saprospiraceae bacterium | reverse complement strand
AAGAAAATTCTATGATTATGATAATATGACATAAATGTCACATTACAAACCTAAAGGCCCGTGAGGACACGTCCGAGCAGGCAGGATTTTGGTTCGGTTTTTTTTTTGCGATTGAAAAAAAAATGAACATATGCCAAGAGTTACAATGAATATTGATCTACCCACTATAAAGGGCATAGAATCCTATTATACACTTATTGACCAATATATTGCACCTGGTAATGGAATATATTCGAAAGTTTTAGACATATGTAAGGATATCCAGAAATGGTCATAATCAACACCATTCCTGCCGCTATAATAGCCTTTCCAATCATTACAAACAAAGAGCAATAATCGAATGAAGTTCGATTATCAGATGTCCGGTCTCCGGGCGCCTGCGCCATAGCTGGCTACAGCGACGGGGCACGGCCAAAGCCTTGCTCCTCGGCCGAAGCCAAAGGCAAAGGCTGGCAGCTGTCCGCTAAAGCTTTTGCGGCACGCGAATGGTGACGGACGGAGATATCTGACATAGTGATCAGCTCGCGGACGTAAGCAGGCCATCAACCGTGACTAACCTATTCTCTTCTTCAAAGAGTATCTTTTTTGATATTTTCTATATCCTTATCATATCTATAAGAACGTCTTACATAATTGCTAACTGTGTTCTTAGATACTTCTAATTGACAGGAAGTGGCTTTGATCGATCGTGTAACTTGATATTTTCTGAGGATTGATTGTACTTAATCCATGCGTTTTATTTTGGCCATGTTCTTAGCTCTTTTATGTGCCACTAATATGAGGATTACGCGCAGAAAATTTACAATCTGTTTGAGGGGTCAACATCAATAGAATATCCATATTAACTCCCGTTTATATTTTTGCTTCTGGTTTCCCTTCAATATTCTTCTTGACTAAAATGCCCATTAATTTTGCAAAGGGAACGATGTTTTTATGAACACTTGCTAGTTCCAATGCCTCCATGTATTCATCTCTTCTTTCGACAGGTATTACGGTCCAGGGATATCCTCCTGAGGCAAGCATTAGGTTCATGAGAAACCTTCCCATTCTTCCATTTCCATCCATATATGGATGTATATAGACAAATATAAAATGACCTAGTACACATCTAACAGAAGCTTCTTCTTCTTGTTTTAGTAAATCAATAAGTGCGGGCATAGCATCTCGAACAGCATCTCCATTTAATGGAGTATGCATGGAATTTGTTATATATACTTGATTGTTTCTATATCCCGCCAGGTCAGCGACATTTAATAGACCTGCTGTAACACTTGGCTGAAATAATTGCCTATACCATTCACTATGGTCTGTTTCAAATAATTCTCCTGGATTATCTCCGTTGAACAATTTCTGAATTGATTTTTTTACTTCTTGAAAAGATTGCCAATACCCTCTGGCAGCCATTGCATCTTTATGTTTTTTGTCTTTTTCATCTTCTAAATTCCATTTTCCAGACCTAACCTTTTCGATTAATTCAGTGGATACTATATAATTTTCAATTGATAAAGAATGGTAGGCATCCGTTTTGTATATATCATCAACCAATTTTAGATAAGTTTTTGCTTCTGGTTTTTTAGGTGCTCTTGGGAAGTTTTTAATTACATTAGTTCTCATAGATTCCCACATCAAATTGATTCTATTTACATATGGACTTTGGGTTCTTAGATTTATTAACTTTGACTTTTCATCTTTAAATGGATCGATCACTCGAATTTTAAAATCTGCTGCTTCCATTGTTTTTTGGATTTCAGTGGCTATTTTCTTATTCCCTATATTTTCAAATGCACCAACTAGTCTTCCAGCTTTAACTGAATGAGATCCTTTTAATAATATTCTTAATAAGGTTGATGGATCTTTTATATCCGCAATTAGTGTTTTTATCTCAATTGGATTTTGCTCGAACATTACTGGAGACATATTCACAAGAGCCTCTTCTTTAGATTGGATTTGTAGTTCTGTTGAATAGTCTATTTCTGTTTGGTTTTGAATAGCTGATTTCATTATATACATTGATGTTCCATGCAGTAGCTCAATAGTCTTATTTGGGGCTTTAGGTGCTCTCACTATTAATTGATGAGGTATTGTTGTTACTCCTGCATGCAGTAATACCGATTGTTCGGCTGATAAACAATAATTTGTGCCATAGCGATCTTCAAGATAGCTTTTGCAGAATTCCCAAAATGAAGTATACCAGGCTGTCGTATCTCCATCTTTTTCGTTTGGGTTATTTATTAAGTACCACTCCTTTGTAACCTTAGTCAGGAATTTATTCTTTATCAGTCTTTCTCTATGAGTTCTTGAAATTTGACCTGTTTTTATCGCTTTTCCCGATTTCCGCTGTTTTTTACGCAAGATTTCAAGTGATTGTGCCAGTTTTATATTTGGATCTGCCATTTCCTATTTTATAGCTTTCAACGCTGTGCGCTTATTAGCCTACGCCGCTGCACGAATATTAGCTTTCGGCAACACATGATTATTAGCCTACGAAGGTATGCGCAAATTAGCTTTGGTGCAAATAATTAAAAAAATGGGAGCTGACAGCTCGCGTATGCGACGTAGCTGACCTTAGGTCGAAATGATCGTCATCCATGATGTTAGTCATAGTAGCTGGCACTCCTTTTTTGAAGTCTATTTGCCAAAGTAGAGACGTTTGCGTTTTAAGTACTCTTCCTCGGTTTCGTTTGTGATTTGAAACCAAAAATATGATGTTTCGGACCACCTGAATTTGTAGTCGCATACGCAGTAGTCGTTTACCAGTTCACTCAATAGCATAGGCTCCTTTCCAAGACGTACACGCAGTTTGTTTACCCTCCTGAATTTTCTATTGTACAAATGTTTAGGGTAGCCTTTGTCCTTAATAACTCCATTCTTTTTTCTTGATCTTGACATTGTTGTAGGATTTGATTCCTACATGGTGTCATATTCATTATAAGGTTTGATGTACATAGATTTAATACTTTAAACTAATTAGATGCCTGATACAATATATTGATAAATTTAGTGAAAATATGAAACATTATTCATTTGAAGCTTTATACCTAACACACATAGAAATTCAGGTTTTTATATAGCTCTTTTGGCCTTTCCCATCTTTGTGAAGCCTCGTTGTAGCTCAGGCTATAGCTACGTTTCACGCCTCAGTTAAGACCAAAATAGCAAATCTTAATTTCCCGGATTTCTAAATACGTTAGGTATAACATATTGTGACTATTCATAGATAGTGATTATTCTCAAAACCGGTTAGGCAGATTTTGCGTATATATTTCATGGGAGTGTTTTTCATTATTACTAACGGATGGGCGATAGGCGTCGTAGGCGTAGCCTATGATCGTCCTTATCGCATGTTTGCAACCGTATTTCATTTTATTCGAGTTTATTTTTTAAATCTTGTTTTCCTACTATGGCCATAATTTCTACTTGATTATTATTTATTCTAAAGTAAATGGCGTCTGATCCACATGGGCATCGTCGATACCCGTTTCTTATATGGTCAACTAATCTAAATGAAAAAGGGTCATTAGCGATTTTTTCAAAATAGTTGAAAAACTCATTGAAGTATTTGTCAGCTTGTCTAATCCCAAATTTTTCTGTGCCATAGTTATGAATTCTGATTAAATCCTCTTTAGCGGCATTACTCAATTTATAGACCGCCATCTATTCTTGACTTGGATTCTTTTAGTATTTCAGATTTGGTCATTTTAGTAAAACCACTTCTTTCTGCATTTTCTAGTTTTCTGTTAATCCAGTCGACCTGGATTTGTTGCTTTCTAGCTTGCCTAATTAAATCATTTACTAATTCACTCTTACTCGAATATTCTTGATTTGCTACCATTTCTTTGAGCCATTCATCATTAGGTTTCGTAAATGTTATGCTTTGTCTATTCATTTTAATCAAAATATTTTGGTGCTAATATACACCATAACTACATCATTCGCAAATATCACGGCCTTGTTTAGATTATGGTTGCTAACGTACGTATAATGGTATGCGGAGGACGACCGAAGGAAGTCTTACGTCATACCTAATGTTGTCAGGAGTTACCATTTTTCGTATCTATATTCCTCAAGTTTAGTTTTTCTTCCATTGACTATGGAATACAGCTTTTTAATTCTTCCTTCTTTGTCAAATTTATATTCCCAGGACATATCATCACTACCTGGCCAACCTGTGTAAACTATTTTCATTTTAGGTTTAGGGCTTCGAGTTACAATCCTTCTTTTTAGTTCGCCGTTATCAAAGTAGATAAATTGAGTTGCATTTGTCCCCACAGAATCATTTTCATCAGTAGTTCTTTTTGTAATTTGACTTTTATCGTTTATTTCAACTATGGTAAGTACTATATCTATTATTATCTCATTCGAGTAAGATCTTCTATTTATTTCCAAAATTTCATAGGTTAAGCTATCTATTTGTCGATTTATTTTTTCTATACTGTCGTATTCCTCGATCATTGTTTGTTTTTCAATAACCCTTCCTGTGTTATCATATTTATATGAATACTGACTAATCCTATTCTCCTCTTCACCATTTGGATTATTAATGTCATAAACAGTTGTTTGAGATATTCTATTTCCAATTTTATCGTATCGGTATGAGTAGGCAGCCAAAAGTTCTTCCTTTTTGTACTTTTCTTCAAGGATTACAAATCCATTCTTATCCAGATATTTATTATTCCAATAACCGTTTCCTCCTGAACCACCAAACTGTTTTGTTTTTATAACTCGAACTCCTGCAAATGTCTTCTCAGCAAAAACGATTTGACTGTTCAAGTTTTGGCTTAAAAGTACAATTGATAATATGGTGAGTATTTCTTTCATAATTCCTGAAAACATCTTAATACCCGCAACTATCACTCCTAGTGTCCAATATTCCCTTGATCTATTTAACCCTACCTCATCCTTCCAATCATCCTATTTCCAGCACCATAACCGATTATAAACGGTTATAACCGTTTGTAGCCGTTTGTAATCGGATAATGAGTCCGAATACAATATAGATAGTTCAAAATAACATCTTTTGCACTATTATTGGTTCTTCGCCCTTTGTAATGGGTAAACCAACCTTCATAATAGCTCTTGACTTTTGTTCATTTTTTTTCTTTCGCCAAATGAAGGAGCGCTCTTCAATTTTATTGAAGTCAGAGTGCCAGAGCACTCTGAAGCAACTGAACCCGAAGGGAGCGTGGGCCAATTCTCCATTTGAAGTTGAGCTACTAGCCTCTTCGAGGTTCCCACCAGAGGTCGGCAGGCCCTTCGCCAGAAGTCCCCCGGACTTCTGATCATGCCAAGGGCATGATTACGCTTCACTCATCCAACGCTTCATTTGATCCTGCATATCCTAATCGATTTCTTACATTTAGATGAGATAAGTGAATGTTTATATTTGATTTAATCATTATGACCCACTTTAAAAGACTAAGAGCCGAAATATA
>JAJCYJ010000665.1 GCA_029262975.1 Saprospiraceae bacterium | reverse complement strand
GTTCAGCAAATTCGCTTCTCCGGATCTTTTGATACTTTCGGGTGCTACAGAGACTGCAGTTGACCCAGTTTCATCTCTTCTTTGGGTAAAACCCAATGCACTTACTATTACTTCATCTAAAAGTTCAGAAGCTACATTCATTGCTACATCTATAGAAGTTCGTCCATTTACTACTTCGGAAATTGAAGTCATACCTGTAAAACTAAAGACCAATGTGGCTCCATTCTGAATAGCGATCGTATAGCTGCCATCCAGATCGGTAATCGTACCGTTAGTAGTGCCTTGCTCAAGAATGTTGACACCGATTAGTGATTCACCACGATTATCTGTTACCACTCCGGTCACTGTGGACTGTGCATTTAATGCAAAAACAGAGCACATGAGAAATATTATACGTAGTAGTTTTTTCATGCGAAATAAAATTTGGTTATTAAAATTTATATTAACGTCTCTTCTCAAACGAATGAAGATAGCTCGACGTAGTCTGTATATAAGGACAAAAATTGCTAATACTTTATCCTGAGCGACTTGATAAGTGCGTATGGTGTTGTGCCATAGACTCTTTGGAATGCCCTTTGAAAAGTCCTTTTATGCTCAAATCCAGTTGAAAATAAGATTTGTTCCAGGCTACTATTACTGCTTTTTATTAGAAAATGTGCCTTTTTCAATCGCTCAGCTAAAATGTATTGGTATGGGGTCATTTCATAAAGAGCTGTAAATGATCGTAAAAAATGAAAAGGAGAAAGACACGAAATCTTAGCAATACGCTCTATCGAAAGTTTGTCTATAAGATGTGCATCAATAAAATCCTTGCCAGTACTTAGTCTTCTATACAGCTCCTCACGAGTGTTCTTTTTTAACGCATTTAGTTGAAGAATCCGATTTTGCATTTCCCGTTCTATACCGACCAACTCGTCCAATATATTATGAAATAATTGCTGAAAATAAAGAGGATCTTTGTAGCCTAATTTAATTTGACCAAGAAGGTGTTGAAGATAATCATCCAGCAATTTTGATTTCTCATAGGAGTTGTTGAAAAAGTAGAGCGAGGCACTTGTCTTCTCAAAAGGATGATCCAGCATTTCTTCCTGAGAGTGATTGATTGAATAAAGATAGTGTTCTAAAAAATTGGGGTTAAATGCAACTATTATACCCTCAACATCTTGCTCCTGGTCTACAAAATGTTCAAAACGATCTCCCTCATTAACTACCAGAAATTTACTCTTGCTTAATTCATGTTCATGATTCTCTACCTGGTAATGCTGGTATCCATTAAAAACAGTCCTTATCGAAAATCGACTCACATGATTACCCGAACTGATATTACTATGTGAAAAATAATAGGCATTTGTTTCTATCTTTTTTATTTCCTGACCTTTATGAGAGCAATAATTCTATATATCCAGTGCTGGAGTCAGGTTTTCACAATATTTGCAATGGCTGTTTATCAATGTCAGATGATTTGAATTAATACACTACTATCTAACCATGTCCGGGTTTACTTATGCTGAAATTCAGGACACAAAATAAGTGCAACAAAATAGCCAATAAATTATCGGGCTACAAAGAGTTGGTGGACTTATTAAACAGATTCTATCAGGTTTTAGAATGTTTACCCTAGTTTATAATAGTTCCGGGTTATCATAAGACGTGCCCAATAGATCTATAGCGAAAAAAATAATCATTCTTCCAAAATAATCAACATTCGATATGTCTAATCTATTAAAGGGTCTTTAGTTAATCCTGATGTTCGATAGCGGCGCGCACAGTACCATGCTTTAATAGTCTATCCCTGGCTTCTTCATAGGATATGTCAAGCGTACGCATGACCATTTGAGTTCCCCGATCTACTAGCTTTGTATTGCTTAGTTGCATATCCACCATCCTGTTGTCTTTTACTCTTCCTAACTTAATCATCACAGTTGTGGAAATCATATTTAGAATGAGTTTCTGAGCAGTTCCGGATTTCATGCGTGTGCTCCCTGATACGAATTCCGGTCCAACAACCACTTCGATTGGATAATCAGCATAATTGCTCATAGGAGATCCCTCATTACATGTGATACATCCAGTTGCGATACTATTGGACTGGCAATCTCTTAATCCATTAACTACATATGGTGTCGTACCTGATGCTGCAATACCGATTACAAAATCACCTTTATCGATTTGATGCTTTGTTAAATCCTTCCAGGCCTGCCTGATATCATCTTCTGCCCATTCCACGGAATTTCTTATTGCTTCATCTCCTCCGGCAATTAATCCTATCACCCAATTTGCAGATACACCAAAAGTGGGAGGGCATTCAGATGCATCGACTATGCCTAACCTTCCGCTGGTCCCGGCACCAATGTAAAATAACCTGCCTCCATCTTTCATCCGCATATATGCGGCATCAGTACACGCTTTTATCTGCTCTAATTTTTTCTGGATTGAAATAGCTACTTTTTGATCTTCCAGGTTGATATTGGTCAACAATTCTTCCGTTGACATCTGTTCGAGATGTCTATGTAGTGATGCCTGTTCTGTTGTCTTTGTAAATTCAGCCATAGTGCATAAATATATGTCAATTTAATAATCAGCTGTTACCAATAAATGTAATGAGTTACAGGAACAGACTTTTTACTTTTTCAAGTGTTCATGCTTATGCCCAAACTAACGCTCTATGCGAAAATTGTTCGGTTGGGCGTAGGCTGCGTCTGTGTCCTTCATACCATGCTGGGCGTAGGCTGAGCCTACGTCCTTAATGAATAAACAAATACCTGCTCCCCGTGGCTTGGAAGCCAATGTTCCTAAACAGTAGATGCAACGATACTTTAATAAGACAGATATTAATCCAGGACAAGTGAAAATGAAAACCCTAGTCCTCCCCCTGAGACAGATCCAAGATCAAGGTTTACATCCCTGTTTTTAATCTTTATTTTATGGAAATGTGGTACAAAAAATCCGACTAAGGCTCCAACACCATATCCTGCGATAATATCCGAAGGAAAATGTTTGCCAGCTCTATATCTTAGATACCCGGTTGTAGCAGGAATGACAATAGCCGAGGCCCATATTAATGGTTTTAGTTTGCTTTCAGGATGTAAATCTGTCAACACCTTGGCAGTAAAGAAAGTGGCTGTGGCTACGGAAGAAGTATGGCCAGAAATAAAAGATTGTTTGGCGGTTGGGTTAACAGTTATGTCTTCACTTAGTGCAGTGTTATAGGTATAGGGTCGGTATCTGTGTGTGGTTGCTTTTAAGCTATTTGTTATCGACTGATTGATCAATAATGATTCAAACATCATGCCCAGGACAGCTCCTTTTTCATTTTTGACACCTTTGTCAAAATGTGCGATTAAAGGCACACTTAATGATCCGTAGAGAAATAAATCACTGAGACTCGCTGCACTGTATGAATAATTTTTGATTGCTCCCCTGTCGAAGCCCCAGACCCTATTTCCATCGAGATTAATAATGTCTTCATAAGTGGCTTGCTGGGCTTGACTCTTTAAGGATTGACTTCCTGCATAACCAGCCATTGATCCGGCTAATATAGCTCCGTCAGTTTTCCAGGACCAGTTATAAGTTTTAGCACGTTGGGCGCAACAAGATGTAGATACAGCAAAGAAGGCTGTAAAGATGAACACTATACTTTTCATGGGATACGCGAATGTAACTTTAGTAAATTGAAAAGTAAATGTGCTTCTATATATGTCAATTGAGATGCTCTTGGGTACAACGGGTAAAAAGTCGATTGTGTTTTTTACAAGAACAAAAAAATGGGTTATTAACCATCACATTATGAATAAACCTGATCAATGTTTAAACAACATTGGGTAAATAAGACCATTAGCCAGCGCAACTACAGAAAATGTGATGATTGCATCAATGATGGCATATTGATAAAATGTTCTGATACCTCCGATATAATGATTCATATACACAGCGGTTACACTCATAAAAAAGAGACACATCAATCCATAGATTTTAAAACTTTTGACAATAAAATTTCCCGCAACATTACTATGAGTCAGATAGAAAACCCAGGTCGCAAAAAACCAAACCATGAAATTATATAAGAAGGAAGTGATCCAATCAACATTGCTAAAGGAGCTATTAAAACAATCGGAATAATCCACCATCGGCTGATGCATTGGTCCCATGATCGTGAAGGCCTCGATCGGTCCGGCGATCAGATATCGCACCACATTTAGAACCAAGACCAGAAGGATAAACTTTAAAACCGTTTTCATTGTATAAGATTTTTGCTATCAAATAATATTGTCCTTATCTACACCTTCTATTTTCCTTTTTATTTTTAGTTTAAGATAATAGAATGGGACGATAAAGAGGAAAGAGAAACCTGGCTAACTTTGGAAAAACAATAGTCAGTATTAATAAACTTGAAAATTTAATTGAGTGTTCATTAAGCACAAATTGACATTTCGCAATAAAGTCCGGATAAAAATAGAAGAGATGAGACCTATTTTAGAGAACTATCCCGGATTTGGCAATATAAAATTTGCCATTAATTAAATTTTACGAATCATGAATAACAATCAAGCTCTTATTGTGAAATATTTATCTATATTTTATTGTTATTGCCAAATTATCGTTGCTATGCAAGGTGTCATACATAAGTTATTCCGTTCTTAACATTTCAATTCAAATGTTTAATACATTTTTGTCATGTACCTATATAAAGTAAAATGATATAAACCCTTTTTTCTCTGAAGGCACTAACCCCCCTGACTGAGAAACGTTAAAACCAATGATCACAATGAAGGAGAAACGTCTTATAAAAGCTCCTTATAATTTAAGGATTTCAGAGCTTAGAACATCGAGTTCTGGACATATTTCAGATTCTATTGATAATGTAGCACTCATTTTCAATGAACAGATTGATCAGCTTCATCAATATAAGAAAGTTGACTGTAATCAGGAATGGTCTTCATTTCTGAATCTTGTCGAAAAATAAAAAATATTTTTGCCGTTCTATTGAACTTCCTACTTCATTTGTTCAACATGTTCTTTCAGAACAGTCAGGTATTGGGCCCAACAATAACTTGTCCTGCCAAAGTGTAGATTCTCCTGAACCCAGTTTTTATGAAAGAGATTGAGTCTAGTTTGATCAGATTCAATCTCGTCCAGTTTAAATGTCAGCATTGTATCTGTCCAGTCATCATCAGCCCTAATAAATTGGTACGTTATCAAATGATCCGATTCTAAGTTAATGACCCGGGCTCTCCAATCAAATTCAGGGGCAAACCAAAACATATATTCAAAGTCGATTTGTGGTTGACCACTGCACTTTTTAGTCCACCATTTATTCAGATACTCAGGCCGGGTCACGAAGTCAAAGACCTTTGATATTGGCGTATCAATGATCAGATTATGGTAGATATTATACATGATCTGAGTATTTTTCCCTTTAAAATACACACTCTATATCATTTGACAGGAGTCTATTGAACCCTAAAAACCAGACCTTTAAGATATCTGCCTTCGGGGTGAAAAATATTAACCGGATGATCAGGGGCTTGAGAAAGATGATATAATACCTGGCACGGTCTTCCTGACTCGATAGCGGCGGAGGTGATGGTGTTATAGAAAAGAAGCTGATCAATAACCTGGGAGCATGAGAATGTAAATATCAATCCCCCGGATTTCACTTTTTTAATTGCCGCCAGATTTATTCGTTTGTACGCCTGAACGGCATTATGCTTTTTTCTTACACTCTTAGCGAATGCAGGTGGATCAACGACGATGATATCAAAATGATCTTCAGATATCTCTTTTATATATTGATTTACATCAGCTGTTATTGCTTCATGATTGCCTACATGAGTCAAAGCGACATTGCTGATGCATCTCTCAATCGCTGGCTTTGAAGAATCAACAGACACAACCTCTGATGCCCCACCCTTTAGCGCATAGACAGAAAACCCTCCGGTATAACTAAATAGATTTAGTACTTTTTTCTCAGTTGACAATCCCATTAACAAATTCCGATTATCTCTTTGGTCCAAAAAGAATCCCGTTTTTTGTCCTTTGACCACATCCACAACAAATTGGCAACCATTTTCGACTATGGCTACAGTGGATTGATCTCCTTTGATAAAATAATCAGGATTTTCTCCAGCGTACATAGAAGGAAGTGTATTGCCACTTTTAACATAAATTGTACCGAGTGTGGCTCCAAAAGTCTTCTCTAAACTTCGGGCAATTTTATCTCGTAGTTTATGTATCCCTATGGTATGACATTGTATCACAGCAATGGAATCATAGATATCTATAATCAACCCGGGAATTTCATCACCCTCACCATGTATTAATCTGAAGGCATTTGTTTCGCCTGAAGGAATGGACAATTTCTTGCGTAGAGCCAGCGCGCTCATAAGTTTAGTATCCCAAAATTCTTGATTGATTTCGATTTGATCAAAGGACAATATTCTGACCATAATACTGCCATCCTGGTAATACCCGGTAGCCAGAAAATCTCCCCTTCGGGATCTAACTTCTACAATATCACCGTCTGCACAATCCTCGCAAGAAATTATACCTCCAGAGAATATCCAGGGATGCCGCCGATTGATGGAGGCAATTCTTTTGTCTTTGATTATAACTTGTGGGTAAGGCATATTG
>JAJCYJ010000664.1 GCA_029262975.1 Saprospiraceae bacterium | reverse complement strand
TGAGATTATGAATTCAGTTAGTCCGGTAGTCTCATTGGCGGCTACAACAGATCATATTATAAAAAATGCAACAGGCATTGAAGAAAAAACACGATCTGATATACATCAGGCCATTAGCGCTATTCAAAAGAGGGGAGAGTCATTACTGGATTTTACAAATCGATACCGGCAACTGACGCGAATCCCACCTCCGGATTTTGAAGAATTTGATTTTAAAGAATTAATGGAAAGACTGACGGTATTGTATACGGGGGAATTAGAAGAAAAAGGTATCAAGCTAATTAAAAAATTTCCATCGCACAATCTGGTCATTAAAGCCGATGCGAGTTTATTAGAGCAAGCTTTCATTAATCTTATAAAGAATGCCCTGGATGCACTTCATGGTCACAAAGATCCTGTACTTGAAATCAGATTACACAAAGAAGGTACCCAGTTAACTATTCAAATCGCTGATAATGGTGACGGCATTGAAGAAGAAATGTTAGATCAAATATTTATTCCTTTCTTTACTACCCGTAAAAATGGCTCGGGTATAGGACTGAGTCTCTGTCGGCAAATAATAATTTCTCACCGTGGCAGTATCGATGTACAAAGTGAATTAGGAAAGGGTACAGTATTTACGGTGAAGCTTTAATTTGTCGATCCCAGTTTATTTTTCAAGATAGGTTTTTCGCAATCTTTTATAATTCTGCGTTATATGTAGGTTGTACCTATGAATGTATATCAAAGTCATTAGCTATACTGAGCAATTCGATGTCTTTTGCGATATTGCGCTATTCGTAGGTTGTAGCTACGAATGCATAAGATTGTTACAATTAACACCATGCCTTTGGTGGTTTACAAACCATAGACGGATTTTGTCATGATTATTTCAATAAAAAAATAATTGATTTCAATTGTCAAAGTCTTTAAATTATAAATTTCAACTTTTATTGTCTATCGAGACACTTTGTAAGAAGAGAAAATTAGGACGTAATTGACATTATTGGGTTGGTAGTTTTGCAACTATGATCTACGAGTGTTTTTAATGACCTGAACTTTTTTTTTTAATCAGAATTAGGAAGAACTCATGTGGACGTCCATTTGAGGGTAAGGGATATTTATTCCTGCTTTATCAAATTCCTTTTTAACATGTTCTTGCATGTAAAAAAAAGTTGGCCAATACTGGGCACTATTACAAAATGGACGGGTTATTAAATTAACAGAATTATCCCCTAATTCAGAAACGGAGACATCTTGACTCGGAGTATCGATCACATGTGGGCAACTTTTTCCAACGGAAAGAATAATTTTTCTTGCATCGTCGATATTATCATCATAGCCGATTCCAAAAACAAGTTCTACACCAATGGTACCCTGTCCAGAAATATTAGTGATAATATTACTGGTTACAATCCCATTTGGGATGATAATCCTTTTATTGTTCAGGGTTTTTAGAACTGTATTAAAAATCTGGATTTCTACAACATGGCCTACGCTACCACCCCCTAATTCAACCAAATCGCCGACGTGATAGGGTCTTGAAATCAAGAGCATGACGCCACTCGCAAAGTGACCAAGACTTCCTTGCAATGCCATTCCTACTGCAAATGCCATTGCTCCCAAAATTGCTATGAAAGAGGTTGTGGCAATTCCAACCATATTTGATACAGCTAATATCAATAGAATCTTCAAGCCAATACTGACTATCGAAGTAAAGAAGGTATGGATGCTTTTGTCAACTTTTCTTTTTGATAGAGCCGTTTTAGCCACTTTGGTAATCCTGCCTATAATCCAAAACCCGATTATAAGGGTGGCAATAGCCCCGACTAATTGGGGAGCATAGTTTACTGCCGCGTCACCAAGCCAATTCAAAATAGATTGTCCTCTTTCCTCCATTTTTTGCAGAAAAGATAGTGAAATATTTTACAATTACCACTGTGATGTTAGAAAACAGAGCCTGTTAGGGACAATTTTAAGTTTTTCAATCGTGTCGACAACTGAATACGAGATATTTGGAAAATGGAAATTGTTAATGCTTTATTGGTGTTGCTTATGTTTTTCTATTTCACTTTTTTGTAAACAGGGATCGAATAGCAATAGGAAAAGAGGAATTTTGTTGAAGATTAGCAACATCCTTATGCCAATTCTCAACTTCCGTTTGGTTAAGAATCATGACGTTATTATTTTGAGTTATTGGAAGGTTGTACCTACGAATGCAAATCGTTCTCGATAGTAAAACTAAGCTGCCGGAAAATAATATACAACTTAAGGATGCTTCATTAAAGATTTCAATATGAAATAAACTTTCCAGAACAAATCTCACTGGATTCATTGAAACAAATAAGTCGTTCGTGGGTGGAATTCTCCGATTCGATAATAATACCGTTCTTCTTTGTTTTAATTCCTAACTCGGCGTGCATGCATCAAGCGTATGATAAGCTATCAAGATCTGCGCAAATGTGGCCTGCCATCCTCAGGTCTGACGTTGGTACACATCTAAAAACATATTATAAATATTTCTTATATTTAAGTTATTCAAAAGGTTTAAATAATGGGAAATACTACAAATCCTAATCCATATAACGACATGAGATTAGCAAAAAGGGGCTGCATTTGAATCAATGTTCATTGAAAATGTAAATTGCAGTATTCATAAATCTGGGAAGTCCAATAGTGAGATTAAAGGTTCATATCGCTTTTTAAGTAATGATAAAGTGACAGAATCAATACTAATTGATTCTTTAAAAGAGGAATGTGCAAGGCATGTATTTGATAAGCGGGTATTAGCTTTCTGTGATTCGAGTACTATCAATTTCAATAATCACAAAATCAGAATACAGGACTTTACCGGACTTGGCAGAATCGCTAAGAATCAACATACAGAAAGCATTGGCTTATTGTTGCATCCAATATTGGTTTATAATGCACATACAGGTTCGGCATTGGGTATCAGTAATGTTAAATTAATAAGCGGCTCAATGCAGAAAGCTCGGTCTAAGTCAAAAAGGTGGAAAACAAAGTCAATTGCAATAGAAGAGAAAGAAAGCTATAAATGGATTGAGCCTTGCATATTGAGTATGAATGACAGCTTAAAAACTGCTAAGCACGTGACTTTTGTAATGGATCGTGAAGGTGATATTATGGAAGTTTATGATCGATTGAAAAGCGAAAGAAGCGACGTTCTTGTACGTGCAATGCACAATAGAAATGTATTGGATAACCAAGGAAGAATAAATAAACTGTATGATTTGGTTGGGCAATCAGATGTAAAAGGAAGAACGAAGATAAAAATAAGAAGTTCTAATCGAAAAAACAGAACGGCACATCTGGACATTAGATTTTCAACTTGTACATTACAATGGCATGAACGTCAAAAAGTAAATGGCAAGATTAATAAAGAAGGTGTAAAAGTTAGTATAATTGAAGTACGAGAAAAGAAACACAAAGGTCATTCAACAGAACCTCCATTAATATGGAGACTGGTAACAACAAAGCATATAACGACACTTGACGAAGCAAAAGAAGAAATTAGAAACTATGAGCTTAGATGGAAAATTGAAGAGTATTTCAAACTTCTAAAATCAGATGGATACAATATTGAATCAACAGAATTAACCACAGGGAAAGCCATCCGTAAACTATTACTCATACTTATGAAGACAAGCATAAAAATATTACAACTTAAAGAAGCAAGTAGAAATAACGGGGACATGAGATTAGAAAATGTTTTTAGTCATCAAGAGATTGAATGTCTTGAATATTTAAATGAAGAATACTCAGGACAGACAGAAAAACAAAGGAACCCACACTCTAAAGAAAATTTAGCATGGGGCGCATGGGTAATAGCAAGGCTCGGCGGTTGGTAAGAATTCTATTCACAAAATCGACCTCCCGGGAATAAGACATTTGTGTGGGGACTAGAAAAATTTGATTCTATAATGGTAGGATATAACATATTAAATAAAAAAGATGTGGGCTAACGTCAGACCTCAGGTAGGCAGATTGGTCTTCCAACTCTCATCACGAAAACCTAATTTATATTCCAGGTTAAAGGAAACGAAGGTTTAATATTACTGACCCACCAAGATCCTTTCAATGTCATAAATTCAATAAAAAAGATTCATCCATATTTAATTCCAAATTCATCTGGGCGCTCAAGGAGTGCGGTTCAGAATTTCGTTTTTCGAGTTGTCATCATTTCGTAATTAGATCCTCTCCTTCGCTAAAGCTTCGGCGAGCAAGGAAAAATGCCGCCAACTCCTTTCAATTACACGGCTTTTCACCAGGGGGGCCACTTCGTTCTACCCCTGGCTAAAAAGCATTGTCACTTACAGTGCCATTTTGTCGCGTAAAAATGAACTGCACCTGCATTCAAGACGGACCGGACATTTGCAAAAGATTAAAATTTCATATTTTTATAATAAAGTTATTACTGGGTATAGTTTATTTAGAATATCTACAAAAATTGACATGCATGGGGTTAAAGAAATGGTCGGTCCAAATGAGGAGCGTATTCCAATCATTTTCCATTGTTAAAGAACCAATCTTTATTTCTGTAATTTTGCTTTTTTGCTTTGGCCTCTCTGCCCAACCTCTTATTGATTCTATTTTTTCAATTTCTTCTTGTACTGAGTTCGCTCTTCCTCCTATTTCATGACAAAACCTGGATGGCAAAGAGGTCTATTTCACAAAAATGGGAGGAGTAGGCCAAAGACTCTTACCAGAAGATATTATCTCTCATAGCAATCAAATATTTGCTTATGTAGAATTCGATGGAATTTCTGATGAGCTATGTTTTACAGTTTCTATTATCGGTAATATTTCTTTAGGATCAGATACGACAGTGTATGCTTGTGATCAATATATAGCCCACGGTCTCATCTCTTCCAAATATTCCAGGGGGCTAATATGAATTACCGGGTAAACTTGCAATTTTTTATCCGCCAGGAAGAACAATAACTACCTCAAAAACTCTGTATGCGATAGCTGGAAGTGGAGTTTGTGAAACCGAACGTGAATTGAAAATTGTGATCGGACCAAGAACGAGAATAGCTGCAACACTCACTACTTACTGTCCCTACTTACTTTTGAATAATTTGGTAGCTTTTAAATCTATGGATGAGATGATTGAATTTGAAGGACTTGATTCAGTGAGCATCTTGAATAGCGACGGAAATATATTTGACTTATCCGATACTATCCGGAATTCAGGGACATACTCCGTTATAACATATTTGGAAGGCTGTATGTCCACAACGATTTTGGATATCAATATTGCCCCTCTTTTCCCAAAGCCTGATATTGAAGATTTTACAATTTGCGGGACACAAGTTCATTTAACATTCCCGGAAGGTGAATTGGTTAATCGCCATTATCGAAACATTCATGATGGTGATGACATTTATTGACCGGGTGATAGAAATATCACTTTGAAGAATGAGATTACGCTAAGAGTAATTGATAGAATAGATAAATGCATTCTCGAGGACACTTTTAACATTACTTTTTTTGATCAGGCCAAGTCTACTGACACAATTATTCAAAAAGTCTGTAGCGGGACAAACTATAATCCGAGAATATTAGCTACTCATCCTGATATTGATTTTTTGCAAAATCTGTGCAACCAAGAAATCCGATCCCCTTTATTTCAGAGAGTGAATTTGATGCCAGTAATTTGAAAGAAGGATTTTATGAATATTTATTTCATTTTATGAGGCAGACTGTGTACCTGCTCAAGATACAACCATCGCTTATTTTCATGTAGTTTATAACTGTACGATGAAAGATACGGTGATTTCGCTTTGTGCAAACTACACTGCATTAAGGTATTTTCCAAATATACTTGGCGGTGATCTCTTCGATTCAAATTTTGATTTG
>JAJCYJ010000663.1 GCA_029262975.1 Saprospiraceae bacterium | reverse complement strand
TCCTCTTCCTCGTAGACTTTCTATATACTGAGTGCCATTCTCAATTTTCATCCAGTGAAGGTATGAGAAATAGATGATGGAATATGGTTATGTCAACCTAATAATCCTTCTGATCATCGGACACGGAGCAAAGTACCCTGGAATGTCCTTTCTTGTGTTGTAACTTTATAAATGACAATACCCTGGACATCAGATAGTTCATCTTGTCCAATCCTAAGTCTATTCGTACCTCTTATTAACTGCATACTTTTATCATGTATGAGTCTTCCATCTATAGTATATAATTGAAAAGATGCATCCGTTGCTTCCCCTGCTTCAATAACAATATTTGTTACTTCTTGAAAAGGATTAGGCATTACATTAATTGAAAGGTGTCTTAGTTCGTGTTCATCGAACTTATCACCACTTCTGGCTATAGCTTGCTCTCTAAATGCAGTTGTTATATCCGCACATCCTGTAACTTCAATATCAAATGTTCCCTGGGCTCCATGCCATCCATCGACGACGATAAAATAAGTGCCGGCATTCAGTGCTATCACAATTTGTTCATCGAGACTATCTGGGCTGACGCTCGCCGCTAATGCCAGTGTAGCTTTACAACTATCAAGTAAAAATAAATCTAAGTCACCGCTTGCATTTATATTATGAACATCTATTGCAATTTCTGATGCTGTATCCAATGATATTTCAGCACTCCACTCACCTCCAGTATACCCGACGTATGATGCTCCTCCGTCTAAGGCATATATATTTCGGTGGTTAGAAGAATCCGATGTCATCGCACCGATTACAACATCTTCACAATTAATGGTTTCCACTTGTGTACAAGGCGCGCCACATGACATTGATAAAGTAAAGTCTGATTCTATCGTTCGATTATATCCTTCGATCAGCGCATAATATTTACCCGCAGGTAAGAGTCCTTCATCTGAGTACACTTCACCGACAATGTTGTTATTCTCTATCAACTTATTACTACTATAATTAGATCCTTTACAGGCGACATCAACAAAGTTGAATTCTTCATCTAACACGAATAATGAAAGGTTCGCATCATCCTGTGTGAGGATGAGCTCCAATACGTCATCATCATTTATTTTATCAAAGGGTACAAGTTCGTCCGCACCAGTGTATACCAGGTTCGTTTGAAAACACTGCGTAATGTCACTATTATCATAATTGCTATCACCATCGACAGTTGAACCATAGTAAGTTCCACCACAACTTAACACTTCAGGGTTGACTATAGGGTCATCTCCAGGATCGTCTCCAGGATCGTCTCCAGGATCGTCTGAAGGATCATCGCCACCACCAGAAGTATCATATGGTGTGCAAGTGACCTTTATTTTATAACCTGAGACATCCCAGATACTTTTAGCATCCACGACTATGTAGTAAACCCCGGAAGCATGAGCTATATCTATTTTTTCAGAAGTATATCCTCCTGAAGAGCTATAGTCCTGGCATGCCCCGAGACGTGCATTCTGGTAGCTTGGGCTACATGATTTGAAGATCAACAGATCAAGATCACTTGTCAGGTTCGTCAGCTCTACTTTCAGATGTTGCTCATCATAACCAAGATCTATTTTATATAAATGATCATATCCAAGGTAGTCGTCCCCATAGCCAAGACACTCTGTGAAAATATAGTCTGAACCACTGATGTGATTCGCAACAGGAGCACTGGCCCATTTACTTTCCCCGCAATTGATAGGGATGGCATCCTGACAAGAATAAGTTGTAGTTTCATGACAATACATAGATATTTCATATCCCGACCGGTCCCACGGATCATCAGAATCTACAGACAGATAGTAGGTACCTGTGGCATTATAGATGGTTATTTCTTCAGAAGAATATCCACTTTTAATACTATAGTCAAGGCAATCTGAAAGACCATATACACCATAGTGAGCTCCGCATGACCGATATAAGAGCATATCCAGATCAGCAGATAAATTAGTCACTCGAAGTGTTATATCCTTGCCTGTATTGCCGGCTTGAATAGTATATAGGTGATCATTACCGGTATATCCATAATTATATCCCCAACATCCACTATAGTCATAATGTCTGCTATCCATGTTATTATATGTTGCAGCATCTACCCAATAATTATCACCACAATAAAGTGGGGTGCCATAATAGCATATATCCGGGGCACTGGCATGACATTCTACTGATATTTCATAACCGGACGTGTACCACGGGTCATCAGAATCTACCGCGAGATAATAAGTTCCATGTGCGTTATCTATCACGATCTCCTCATAAGAATTTCCACTTCTCACACTATATCCAGTACAGTCCGTCAATGTAGATTGACCATATTGATTTGTACAATATCGATACAAAAGGAGATCAAGGTCGGCACTCAATCCCGTCATTTTTATAGTCATTTGGGTATAGTCAGACCCCGCATCTATTTTATATAAATGATCGTTGCCGGTATATCCATAATTATAGTTCAGACATCCTGAATAATCATAGTGCTGGCTATTCAGGTAGTTATTTGTAGGTGCACTCACCCATTTACTTTCTCCACAATACAAAGGTGTTGCATATTGACATATATCCGGAGC
>JAJCYJ010000662.1 GCA_029262975.1 Saprospiraceae bacterium | reverse complement strand
GTAACATGGCTGCGCAAGAGGCTGCTACCATTTTAGCTGCTTCTTGCGGTCTTCCTGCCTGGAATACTATATCCACCAAGACGACGCCACACTTATCTTTTCTTATCTCATAGACCGGTATGTTACTGTGCGATTGATACTGAACTACCGCGGGTGTTAGTATTTTTTTGATGGGATAGATCACCGGAGGAATTGCTAAATAGTCGAGCTGATTCATAGTTTGAAAAATAATGGTGACAAAAGTATATCACTAAGGACATAACCATGTCCTAACAATCCTCTATTTTTGCCATTAATGATATTATCATTTTGTGTGAACTGAAGAAATTATCGCATTTCTAGGTTTGGTCATGAAATGATTATGGATCTATTAAACTCTATGCTTGAACATTAAAAGGTTAAGTTTATCCGTAGAATGCCTCTGAATAGAAATTATAAGAGTAGGCATTTTGCGAACAATTGATCTTTTTTAGCGATTAAAAATATAATATTACACAGATGAAATTTAGCGTTTCCTCGTCAGAGCTTCAGAAAAAACTTTCTCTTGCAAATGGAGTAGTTGGAGCAAACACAGTGCTGCCCATTCTTGAAGACTATTTATTCTCTCTTCAGGGAAATGATCTTACAATAACTGCATCAAATCTTGAGACAACTATTATTACTAGTCTTGAAGTTTCAGGGGAGGAAGACGGACAGATCGCCATTACTGCAAAAATATTGTTAGATACTCTAAAAGCCCTTCCGGAACAACCCGTGACTTTTGATGTTGACGATAATTTGAAAGCTGTAACAATCACATCAGCATATGGTAAATATAAGTTAGCAGGGGATAGCCCTGAAGATTTTCCCGATCTTCCGACACAAGAGGATGCTCAATCCATTTCTCTAAGTGCAGATCTTATCAATAATGCCTTAACCAAGACCTTATTTGCTACGAGCAATGATGAATTGAGGATGGCCATGCAGGGTGTCTACGTTCAGATAGAAGAAGCAAGTGTCATATTTGTTGCCACTGATGCTCATAAACTGGTGAAATATACATTTAAGACGGAGGAGCATGAAATTTTAAATACTTTCATAATTCCTAAAAAAGGACTCGTTCTTTTAAAAAATGCCCTCAATTCTGAATCAGAAATAGAAATGTCCTATAACAAGAATAATTGTTTCTTCATGTTGGGGGATACACAAGTAATTATCAGATTGATTGATGCCAAATACCCCGACTACAATGCCGTCATTCCATATGATAATGCAAATAGACTTACACTTGAAAGGGTGGATTTTTTAAATTCTCTGAGAAGAATAGCGATTTATGCCAACAAATCGACAAACCAGGTCGTCTTAAACATTACAGATGGCAGCCTTACCATTTCTGCTCAGGATTTAGACTTTAGTAATGAGGCAACTGAACAATTGTCCTGTGAATATATTGGTGACCCTATGAATATCGGATTCAACGCAAAGTTCCTTATAGAAATGCTAGGCGTACTTACGACAGAACAGGTAGTTATCAAATTATCATCTCCAAATCGGGCGGGAATTCTTGTCCCATCAGAACAACCTGCTGAGGAAGAACTTATTATGTTAGTGATGCCAGTGATGATGGGCAATTAATATAGCGTTGTTTAGAAGTCATCTTAGAGATTAATCCTTGACAAAAAGACGAAATGAAAATTGGTCTATTTTTCGGATCCTTTAACCCCGTACACATAGGTCATATGATTATCGCTAACCATATGGTCGAATACACGGATCTTGACAATGTATGGATGGTTCTGTCTCCACAAAATCCATTTAAAAAGAAAAGCAGCTTGGCATCTAACTATGATCGTTTACATTTATTAAATCTGGCAGTAGGCGATAATGCTAAGTTAAAAGCGAGTAAGATTGAATTTGATCTCCCTTTACCCTCTTTTACAATTGATACGCTTACTTATCTGAAAGAACATCAGCCAAACCATAAATTTTCATTATTGATGGGAGGAGATAATCTTGCCTCTTTTCATAAGTGGAAAAATTACGAATTAATTCTTGCCAAACATGATGTTTATGTTTATCGCCGCCCAAGGTATAGTAAACATAAATTTAATGGTCATGAAAAAATAAAATTTGTCGAAGCTCCGCTTCTTGACATTTCTGCAACTTACATTCGCAATGCGATACACGAAGGAAAGTCTGTACAATATCTGGTTCCACAAGAAGTTTATGAATATCTAAACACTAGTCATTTGTATCGAAAATAATGGTACGTATTCTACTCTTATATTTTTTTCTCTTACAAAACCTGTTTCTATTTACGCAAAGTGATCTGAGCATTGGGAAATGGAAAGCACACTTACCGTATCAACAAGGAACATCAGTTACACAAAGTGATGATAAAATTATATACAGCACACCCTGGAGCATCTTTTCAATCGATAAATCAGACCAATCTGTTACATTTTTATCTAAAGTCGACGGACTCAATGATATTGGGATTAACAAAGTCCGCTATGATAATTTTAATAATCAGTTATTTATAATTTATACAAATGGTAACATTGATATTGTAAAAGATCAGGAAATTATAAATATTGCCAATATTAAATCAAACAATACAATCGTAGGAGATAAAAGGGTGAATGATATTCATTTCAGTGGTCCTTCTCTATCCTTTATTTCAACGGCCTTTGGAATTGTTGAATTCAATCCTGGTAATTATAATTTTGGTGCTACTATTCTCACAGGTCTCAATATTAATCAGGTCACAACTTCCGGAAAAACTGTCTACGCTGCTTCTGATGAAGGTGTCTATTATTTTGACCAGGAAAGTGAAAATATAATTGCTGATTTTGGAAAGTGGGAATTTCTTGGTTCTGAATCAGGTTTTCCAGATCTGTATGACGCTCGCAGTATTGAATTGCATAACGAGTACATATATGTAGGTGTTGAAAATGTCTTATATAAATCATCTTTGGATCGTCTTAATTGGACTCCTATTCACTCTGAAAACTTGCTTCAATTAGAATATATTGGCAGTACTGAAGACAGATTAATTACTATTTGGCGAGGGTCAAACTTTCAAAATAGTGTACTCTTTTTTGACAACCTTGATTCTGCAATTGTAAATGGAGATAATTGTTCAGGTGTCCCCCTTGAAGCGATCAGGGATGAAGAAGGATCCATTTGGTACGCAGATCTTTTCAACAACATAAGACGGGCCTCTAATTATAATTCATCCTGTTTTTTAGATTCGTATAATTCTCCCTATTCCGAGAAAGTCAGTGATATCGTTATTAAGAATAGTAATGTACTTATAGCCTCTGGAGGCGTTGCGGAAAACTATACATACCTTTTTAGTCGTGAGGGATTTTATTATAAAACAGGAGTGCAATGGCAAAATTTTAACCAATTCGAAAATTCTAACTTTGAAGAACTTGATCTCTTAAGCATATTTAAAGTGGCTTTTCATCCGTCTAATAATAAAATATATGCAGGAAGTTATTGGGCCGGATTATTAGAATATGATACAGAACTCGACAACTACGTACTATTTAATAAAAACAATTCCACTATCAGAGGGACGGCAGGTGATCCAGCAAGGGAAAGGGTTTCTGGCCTGGCATTTGACGAGAATGAGCATTTATGGGTAGCAGCTTATAATGCTCCGGAGCCGATCAATGTCCTTTATCCAGATGGGAAATGGCAAAGCTTTAATACTCCAACTTCCGGTACTCTTATTGATGTAGTTATTGACCAAAATGGTTATAAATGGTTTCCTGTGCATGGCAGCAATGGTGGTGTCCTCGTATATGACAGTGGGCCGTCTATTCAAAATACCGCCGATGATCGGTATAGATTTATCACTCGTAATAATAGCGAGTTAACGACCAATACTGTTTTAAGTCTTCTGGTCGATCTTAATGGAGAAATATGGGTGGGGACTAATGAAGGACCGGTTATTTTTGATTGTGGAAGAGATGTCTTTGATGAAGAATGTCGGGGGGTACGTATAAAAGTTCTTCAGGATAGCATCGTAGCCTTTCTTTTGGCAGATCAGCAAATAAATACTATGGCCGTAGATGGAGCAGACAGAAAATGGATAGGAACCAGAAATGGCTTGTTTGTACAATCTGCTCAGGGTGATGAGCAAATAAGTCAATTTACAACCGAAAACAGTCCTTTATTTGATAATGAAATTCAAGCTCTTGCGTATGACGGTATCTCAGGAGAAATGTGGATCGGGACCAACAAGGGTATTATGTCCTTCAGGACCGCCACAACAGATGGAAAGAGGGTTCATCTTGAAAGTGAGGTCTATGCATTTCCTAACCCTGTTGATCCTGATTATCGGGGACCAATCGCCATCAAAGGCCTTGTTAAAAACGCCAATGTGAAAATTACAGATATTAATGGTCTATTAGTAGCGGAGCTTGCTGCACTTGGTGGACAAGCAGTTTGGGATGGCCTGGATCAGAAAGGAAATGAAGTTGCCTCTGGAGTCTACCTGGTATTTAGCGCTGATGCGGATGCATTTGATCAACCAGAATCTTTTGTCACAAAGATTATGATTTTGAGGTAATCAGGAAGGGAATAGAATTAGTTAGCCTCAACACATTCCCCCGGATTCATTCTTGTTCTTTTTGAGATTCCTGATGTAGTTCAACGGTTTGTGATTTTGCTTTTACCTCTGTTTCGTTTTTCTTTTTTTTGAGAAAACTCCTGTGAAATATTAATATACAAGCTACTCCGATAGAAATAGAAGCATCAGCTACATTGAATACCGGTCTAAAAAATTCGAACCGATCTCCTCCCCAAATTGGAATCCAATCCGGCAATCTTGTGTCTACCATTGGGAAATAAAACATATCCACTACTTTCCCAAAAAGAAATGGCGCATAGCCTCCCCCTTCTGGAAGAAACTCCGACAATCCGCCATGATAATTAGAAGCTGAAAAGATGATCCCATAAAATGCGCTATCCAAGATATTTCCAATAGCTCCTGCCAGAATGAGAGACAAACTGACCAAAAGCCCTATTGACTCTCTGGCCTTATACAACTCTCGAATAAAATAAAATAGAAAGCCGACCATAATAATTCTAAAAACACTCAGAATTAATTTTCCCGAAGTATCTGTCAGCATCAATCCCCGGCAGACGCCTTGGTCATTAGTGATCCCAAGGCATTTGTCTCCGAAGGTGATTCCGAAGGCCATCCCTTCATTTTCGACAAAATGGATTTTTGCCCAATCGAACCCGAGCATGTCAAACCCGGTGCCATAACTCAAGTTAGTCTTGACATATATTTTTAGCCATTGGTCCAGAATAAGTACTGCAAGAACAGTGAGAACCAAAATATGTGATCTTTTCAAATGACAATTTTTAAAGAAGCTTTTGGACATTCAATCCTAAAATCACCTAAACAGACATTAATATGTCCTCAAAAAGGAGGATGTCTTTATTAAGCTCGCCAAAATTAAGTCATTTTCTTTGTTTGGCCTCAATACTTAGTGTTGCATGTGGAACAGCCATTAGACGTTCCTTAGATATGAGTTTTCCCGTCTCCCGGCAAATTCCGTACACTTTGTTATGAATTCGGAGTTTGGCATTTTCAAGATGCTGAATAAGTCTGCGCTGTCTAGAAGCCAGATCATAAAGTCTTTCGGCATCACTTGCAGTTGTAGAATCACTTAAGTTCTTGAATTTAGAATCTTCGTTATCTCCAATTTCAGAAATTTGTGCTTTAAAAAAGTCCATTTGGCTTCGAGCTTTAGTTATTCTTTCGTCAATAATTGCTCTAAACTTAGCAAGGTCGACATCTGAATATCTTTTAACCTCTATTTGATTAGCATCCATTATAATTGTTTTCGTTGATTGTATGATCCAAATATTTGGCCAAAAACAAAAAG
>JAJCYJ010000661.1 GCA_029262975.1 Saprospiraceae bacterium | reverse complement strand
AATGTTCTATTCCCAATATTGTGTTTTCAGGATTTTCCCCACGACCACAACTGTAACATATAATTTCCATTCAATTAATTTGACTAATGTCTGTTTTGGACTCATTTGATTTCGATAACAAATATTATAAATACTACGGAGTGCGTCTAAAAATCAAATTTGACTGCTTTCATTCATGTAGATGCAAAACATCTGATACTTGACGCAAGCAGCTACCTGTAATATAATAACCAGTCGTCATCAAAATTTAATATAGTTTTAGTTTGGTCAATTCTTATAATTTAAATTCTCGTATAATCAATATATCTATAATACTTAGGTTGACTATCCAGTCTGATATGCAGCCATGCGACTCCCCCACCGGCAACTGATATCCACGTTGGTTTATCTGAAATGATCCGATGCAATTCATGTCCCGTAACCTTCCAGAGTGACTTTTGCTGTGCGATGGGAGCTTCACTAAAAAAGTTTGGAAGGTCACAATAATTAGCATTCTCTCTTAATGGAGATGGTACGACTAAAGTGGCATCCTTTCCCAAATTAGGAAATACAACAATTCCATTGTCAGGTCCTTCTGAATTATAATAGGATTGAAAAGTTTTCAAATCCGGAGGTGTAGAAGATATTGGCGTTTTTATTAGCACGAATTCAAAAGTTTGATTTATTGTTTTTGTAGAGACGGGAGATGCTTCCCATATGTAGGAGTTGAACCCACATTTCTTAAATATCTCAATATAAAATTCGACGAAACCATCATTCGTTTGCCAAAGATTAATGACGTCTTTATTTTTCAACTCACTTCCTTGTTCTTTCAAACGATAGACCTGAATATTGTCATCGTTCCTGGTCATTACTGATGCTTCAAAGTTGTCTTTATTGGATGACATAGGAATATTCTAAATTTCACGAATTCTTAAGCAAAATAGTAAATATCATATATTGGTCAAGGAAATAATCACTCAGAATTTTTATGGAGAATGGTTGATTTATTAATTGCGACTTAGAGTTTTACTAAACTTTGAATGTTCAAGATTTACTAAACTTGTGAAGTTTAGTAAAGCTGGCAACAGACCAAATTTAATGTTAACCTTCTGTATCACTTATTGAATTTTACAAATTAGCCGTACGCTCACTCCTTTCAAGGATGCGATCGATTCTTCTTTTGTTGTACTGTTGAAGAAACACCAGGTAAAGATTAAAAACTATATTCGAGATAGTGTATCCTATTATATGCCACAATTTAATATCCCGAAAGGCAAGTATCACAATTAATATTTGTAATAAGGCGAATGCAATTAAATGATTGTTTTCAGCAAAGGTCATGTCTCTTTTTAATTGCCTTAATTTTGCCTTATTCAGTCCACCTTCAAATTTAAGTTTCGGGTTGAAATTACCAATAAATGTCTTGCGTATTAACCATCCCAATTTCAGCACTCCCAATCTTTTTGTAAGCTTGTCTCCAATGTAGTTATGGTTTTCAAAAAGTTCGTATGCGCCGATCCATTTGATTAACAATGTCCCCACTACGCCAATGGCATAAGAGGTGAAAATCAGGAATATGGGATTAAAGGTTTCGAACATGCATTTTTATAGTTAAAGATCTTGTTTTATTTTAAGTGTTGGGCGATGAACGTCCTGGCGATATCTGGCAGATTTGGCGTTAACCAATCTGACATCATCATCGCTTGTTGTACTCCGTCTTTTTTTATTAACCAGGCTTAAGTTCAAAGTTCAATCCTAACACTCTCGCTATTTGTACAAAATTTGATATTCGGACGTCTTCTCCGTTTTCAACTCTTGAAATATAGGGTCTCTTTTTCCCTACTTTTTGAGCAACATCTTCTTGCGTCAATTTAAGTTCTTTTCTTCTTTCTTTCAAAATCTCGCTTAGATAAAAAGCATATGCCTTGTTTGAAAATTTTGCCCTTGATTTAGAACCAATTTTACCATATTTCTTATCCAGGATCTGATTTGCAGTTTTTAATTTTTTCATTAGAATTCAGATTTATATTTTTCAAACAATTTGTCAGCCTCCTTTATCGCTTTTGGATAATCCTTATTGCTTCGTTTTAGAAAGGCGTTGAGTAAAATAACTTTATTACTCTGATTGAAATCTTGGTGGTCAATTGTGAGTATTACCACTCTTATTTGATTTTCAGCTTTAATTCTTAGTTCATAATATTCTGTTGAGACAAGCTTATCTACAAAAATTTTTGATATGATTTCTTGCTCAGAAATTATAGCTAGTAAATATTCAAATTTTACCTGGACCCTTACAGAACATCTATTTATAAATTCTTCACATTCTGCTGAAACCAAAATTTCTCTCACTCTTCAAATGTAACGAATTAATTACAATTTTGTAAGAGATATTTTTAACTATTCGGGGAGAACGTAATGTGTAGAAAGCTTTCCATGGTTGTGTTGCGTTTCCGGCGATCTGAGCATGCTGTCCAAACCGATGTTGAACTAAACACCTATCGGTATAGCTTTCCAATCCACGATCACTACAAACATTCACTAAATAGCCCACCAACAACATCTTAAACCTGCCTACCTGTGTAAGCAGGCAGGAAATACGACAGGATCAATACTTGGTCGCCCTGTATGTGAATAAACTGCTTTAGTCGATTCATAAATATATCGTGTATTTGCGGCAAATGCCCAATAGTACTTCATGCCTTATCGAGGCATAGTATCTTTTCACATCGGTACGGAATACAAATTTGTGATCGGGCAAGCCTGCATACACAGCTTGAACTGCCGCTCGCAACCCTCGCTTTTCTGTGGCGTACCGGATAAATGGAATATCCGATCACTAAAAATAGGTTTTAGTTTTTTGCACAGATTAGAAAACTGAGTTTTCGGTTCCAGGGATTGACCTTTATCAAATCCCTGAAATAAAATTAATGATAAATATGGTACCTACTATATGACTTTAACTATTGATAGCCGGTTAGATCTTTTAAATAGAATAAAGTAAAGTGGCACGAAAAGCGAATCTCTTCGACAATTAGTCCGACAAGAAAGGCTTCTGATGATATCATAGCCGAAAACACAGTTTTCTTTTTAGCGTTCAGAATTGGATAAAATTGGAGATCACAGATCTCCAATAGCGGGTTCATAATCTTTGTAGTCAATGTCATCCATCTTACTTGCTATTAATTACTTGTTTGAAATAAGCCATAAGGCTTTTATCTCAATTGGTAAATTCAAATTGTATTTTGTTGAAGCTAACGATCAAGTGCATGTGGAGGAGTGAGGAACGAACTCTTCCATCATCGCACAGTGTTATCTACAGTCATTTCCCTTATGCTATCTCCTTTTGTTTGATAGTTTTTATTCTTTTTAGTTTGTAAGTCCTGCTAAAAGCGGATTGATTCATTTTAAATCTGTCTGACAGTTTTAGTATCATAGACTTACTAATGTTCCTTCGATAATTCATTATATCTGTAATTAGTTGCCGAGAGACCTTTAACTCTTTTGCTAATTGAGATTTAGAAATGTTATTCTCCTTCAGAAGGTAGCCGATGATTTGTACCGGATCCAACTCGGGTGGAGCATCGATGGTGCGTTTTTCATAATCGTCAAGAAGAACTTCTATGAGTTCAATTTCATCTTTGTTTGACTCATAGTTTTTATATGTCAATTTTTCATGTATTTCAGCATATAAATTGTATTGAACATCTGATTTAATTCTTGTGTATTTCATAAT
>JAJCYJ010000660.1 GCA_029262975.1 Saprospiraceae bacterium | reverse complement strand
AGGACCCGAATGAGTATGAGTAGAAGTCATTAAAATATGTTCAACAGGATAGAAGGGGAGTTTTTGTTTTACAGATTTTCTAATTTCTAGAAGTTCAGGATAAAGTAATCCGATACAATCGAAGGTAAGCAATGTCAAAGTCTCGGATCCATCATATGCCACAAATGCTTTGACAAATATATCATCATGAACGCCTTTAAAAATTCTGTTTTGTGTATGGCCAGCAATATACGCCGTATCTGTAGGGGTGATTATTACTTTAGCAGCTCCCACTTCTAAATTGAATTCGACCTGAGCTATGGCCAATGTTGTAAAACACAGGCATAATATGAAAATCAGAAAATGAACTTTGTTCATACTTTAAAAATGAGTGGGCGATTGTGGTTTTAACATGACATAAATATGTTCGTCATAAATAACATCATTTTTACAAATGAAATTTTTCTTTATTCCTTCTCTCGTATATCCGCACTTCTCAAGCACCTTGATAGAACCGTGATTAAATGGAAATACACCCGCTTCGATTCTGATTATTTCAGTGTGTTCCCAGGTAAACTTAGTGATCCAATTAACAGCCGTTGAAGTATACCCTTTGCCCCAGAAAGGTTCACCTATCCAATATCCGAGCTCTGCAGTATAGCGATAAATATCAGTAAAAGGCTGTATACTTACTACTCCAATAATTCCTTCTTCAATCGCAATTGCAAAGATTTTATTAGTCTCATGGGCATTGGCCATTTCGATAAATTCTTGTGCATGTTCGAGTCTATAAGGATAAGGGAAATAGTCACGGACATTATCCCAGATCTTCTTATTATTCGCATATAGTGCCAAGCGCCTGGCATCTTCTTTTTCTAAATTTCTAATTTGAACAGACATTATTATAATTCAGTTCTGAATCGATCTATTAGATTGATCAAATGTACCGAAGGTGCCAGGTAGACTCCATCTATTCGACGCTGAGCATTAACCTTTAATCGTTCGTAATAGATGGATTCTTCATTAGTCAAACTCCTGCTCTCCATCACATGCAAAGCTATTTTCGACAGATCACTCAATGCTAATGCCAAAACTTCGATTGATTTCAATTTTTCATTTTTAAAAGAGGGTTCGATACTTCTATACAGCGGTATCCAGGATTCAAGTTGCATTATTATTCTATCCTTTGTCGATTGGGATGATCCTTCTTTTTGTAATTGATCGACCAATCGTCCAAAATTATATGCAGTAATCGATTCAGATACTATCGCATCCGCGATGCCATTCAGGCTATCCTTTGATGAATGATTGAAATTGAAAGCCCACCTGTCATAATACTTCACGTCTTCTATTACACTCATGAAGGTCAGCATGTCATCGGTATTAATTTCTGAACTTAGCTCCGTCGCCAGATTTTCTAAATTTGAAATATCAGTTATATCCAATAAATCTATGTAATTAGAAAAAGAACCAGATCGTCTGTACATATCTGCTATGTCTCTGGTATAAGATTGAGGGCTCCATAACTTTTCAGCAATGGCAATGGTTCTGGGCCAAATGAATGATAGTGAATTTTTTTCATTTGCCCATTCAGTCCATAAACATGCCTCACCACCAAGTATTTGTTTTTGCTCTTCTGTTGACAAATTTTCTGTCCTATTAATTCGGGGCAGTGCAATGCTATTTTCGACATTCGAACCACCGATCTTTTTACCTTCTATAGGTGTGTCTATGACTGACATGGACAATGATCCTTTCATTTCCAAGTCTTCTAATTGAGCAGTAAGTGATGCATTGCCAAGACCGTTATTAAAAGATAATTCTAATTTGTCATCATTCATTTTCACCTGTTCCAATAAAGTGCTCCTATTCATCATTGTGATAATACCTCGCAAATTAGGCGACCGGCCAAATAATACTAATGATCCTTCTGAAGGTAAATCGTTGATTTTAAAAGACAAGGTCCAGGCTTGCCAATTGATTGAGTCAGGTTCTATATCAAGATAATCAGTATCAATTGTTGGGTCTATAGTATACATATCTGACATTGACAAGTTGTGATCAAGATTCCATCCAGATGATGAAATACTTCCTAAGCCCATTTTGGCTGTTCGGAATAATGAATGATGACCTCGCCTCGATTGAATAACAGTGCCATCTTTCGCTAATTCTGGCCGGATCACTTCATCCCAACCAATCATCTTTTTTCCAAGATCCTGGATAATTTTCTGAACCCTGAGATGGAAGAAAGCTAATAATTGACTTGGATCAGTCAAATTGTTTTGACTCATAAATTTCAATATGCCCTCATTTTCCTTCCAGTGATCATATAAGATTTCATCTCCTCCAATATGAAAATATTCATCTGGAAAAATTCCGCTCATTTCTTGTATCAAACTTTTGACGAAAATGAAAGTTTTTAGCGATGCGGGATTTAAAGTATTTGGAAATACGCCATAACCTTCTGCTACTTCGTATTCTTCATCTTTACTTCCAATTTCTGGATATCCTGCTAACCAGCTGGTTGTATGACCGGGCATATCGAATTCTGGAATCACCCGAATACCCCGTACATGGGCGTAATCAATTATTTCTGATATATCATCCTGGGTAAAATATTGTCCATTGCTGCCCTTCAGATGAAGTTTGGGAAATAGCTTCGATTCAACCCTGAATCCCTGATCATCAGATAAATGTAAATGCATCACATTCATTTTTGCTTGCACCATAGCATCTATATTTCGCAAGAGAATTCGCTTCGGAATCCAGTGTCTGCTCACATCAATCATTACACCCCGCCATGGATATCTTGGCTTGTCTACTATGGTGATTTCCGGAATAGTCTTAGTCGAGACTGATGCATGAAGTAGTTGTCCCAGTGTCACTAATCCATGATTCAGACCGACGAAATTGGCCGCCTTAATGTACATTTTTTTACCATCCAACTCAAGTCGATATGATTCATCAGTGTTGATGGTTAGTGCTATATCCGCCTCATTTTCAATTTCTAAGTTCACTTGAATACCGGATGGATTACTTGTCGAGACACCGATCCTTCTCATATGAGTTATAAATCGCTCAAGTGATTGTTCGACTACCTTAGATGATTGCAGGGCCGGGACGACATAGATACCGTTTTGGATATTTATTTCAGCTCCGGGCAAATCAATGGAAGCGGGTAAGGGGATAAGGGAGAGTTTAGTTCTTATTTCTTGCGTTAGACCAACATCCTCATTATTCGGGCTATTCGAACAACCTCCAGAAATAAAGAAAAACAATAGTAATAGGGGCGTGTATTTTACTTGCATAGGTCAATCTCAACAATTCAGCGAGAAAGGTACCGAATACATATAAATTATTATAATTTGATTTTGTCCTTGGTCGAAAATTCTGTGATCAAGCTGTCAATTCGAGTTCTTCTTTATGTTCTTCAAGGACCGGGATGATAAAGTCAATAAGTTCTCTTAGTTCCATGCCTATCAAATCGGCACCCTTGCGACATTCTTCACGATCTACTGTAGCTGCAAAAGTAGCTGTCTTAAATTTTTTAAGCACAGACTTTGATTTTAAGCCTTCGATTTTAGTTGGCCTGATCAACGCTGAAGCGACTATAAAACCGGTTATTTCATCAGCTGCTATGATGCACTTATCCAACATTGAATTTCTGGGTACATTCCACTTGGTATAATGACCGGCAATCGCATGAGCGATTTCATCTTCTCCTAATTCTTTTTGTCTATTAACGATAATATTTGGATGCTGGTCCGGATATTTTTCATAATCTGCATCATGGAGAAGACCGGTAATTGCAAATTTTTCTATGTCTTCTGCAAAGTGTCTTGCAAGAGCTTCCATCACGATTTCTACAGTCCGGGCATGCCTCAATAGAGATTTTCCCGAGGTCATTGATGCCAGGATTTCACGAGCTTCAAATCTGGTCATATGCTACTTTTTCTGATTTATCAAGTTCTAAAATAAGAGGCTCCATTGACATCGAATATACTCCCAGTCATCCATTGATTAGATGACGCCATTAAAAATACCGCTTGTGCAACTTCTTCCGGCTTAGCAACGCGATTCATTGGGCTCTGACTTTTTATTTTTGCTCCCGCTTCTCCTTGCAACCTGTCAAATGCCATCTCAGTTTCAACAAAGCCAGGTGCTACAGCTCCAACAAAAATATTATACTGAGCTAACCGATGCGCGAGGGACTGCGTCAGTGAATTCAAACCGGCCTTACTGGCCCCATATGCCGGCTGCTCAGGTTCTCCCCTAAAAGCTCCTCTCGACGTAACATTGATGATGTGACCAAACCCTTGCTTGATCATGATTTGTGCAGCTTGAAAAGCAATATTTGAGGGACCAATAAGATTGACTGCCATGATATC
>JAJCYJ010000659.1 GCA_029262975.1 Saprospiraceae bacterium | reverse complement strand
TAGCACCCCCTTCGGATAAGCCATGGGCAGGCTCCTTGAATTTTAAAGCAATGACCAATGAGGTAATAGCTGATAAAAGCGTAACAACGTAGGCATAATGAAGGCCAAATGTCGCAACACCTCCACCCACAAGAGCAGCAGTTCCTCCTGCGATCATGCCATATTTATGGACAATCGCCTCACGATCGCCATACATAGTAGCCTGTCCCATTTCGTTCAGAGATTCATAATGAAAAACTGTATTAGTACCTGACACGAGTGCCATATGAAAAGCAAATGCAAGTTGTCCCATTACCAATACCCAAAAACTACCGGCTACCAGGTATAAAAAGCAAGCAAGAGTCAAAAAAACAGAACCAAGCACCAACGTTTTCTTGCGACCGACGACATCCGAAAAATAACCCGTTGGTACTTCTAATAGCACAACAGCGATGTAGTAGATAGCTTCTAAAAGAAGTACTTCCTTTAGACTTAATATGCTATTAAAATAAAGAAAGAATATAGGAAGCCAGGCTATGAAAGAACAGGCCGCATAGTAATAGGGATACATACGGACATTGAATTGACTCATCCGATCTCGTTCTACCCTTTGATAATTTCCCTCAATTCATTGATCGCATGTTCAATACCTTTTGGATTTTTACCACCGGCCGTCGCAAAGAATGATTGTCCTCCACCACCGCCTTGAATATGCCTGGCAATTTTTCTGATGATCTTGCTGGCATCGAGTATTTCACTAGTTAATTCCTTGCTGATCAGCAACATAAGATTGGCTTTTTCTCCAGTATCAAGGCCTAGTAAGATCACACTTTTATCCAAAGATTTCTCAAGACTGTATCCTAAAGTTTTAAGACCCTCCATATCCAGGCCTTCTATTTTAGCAGTTAACACTTTAATGCCATTTAATGTGATGACTTGTGACATGAGCGAATCCTTCATCCCGGAGGCTTTTTCTGATCTCACGGAAGACAATTCTTTTTCCAGGGCTTTGTTCGCTTCAAGCAAATCTCTCACTTGCTTGGATACATTTACAGGATTTTTAAATAGCCCCTTTACCTCGGCTAATTCCTGAATCAACCCATCGGTATATTTATAAGCTTCAACAGCCGTAACGGCCTCAATTCTACGGACGCCAGCAGCGATTGCAGATTCACTTTTTATTTTGAAATATCCCAAGGAACCTGTTGCACGAACATGACACCCACCACAAAGTTCTATCGAAAAAGAAGGATCAAACGTGATCATGCGTACATATTCTCCATATTTTTCACCAAAGAGCATCATTGCACCTGATTCTTGTGCTTCTTTAATAGGTACGTTTCGATGCTCCCCCCTCGTTATATTTTCCCTGATTTTTGTGTTAACGATATCTTCTACCTGCTCTATTTGCTCATCGGTCATTTTTTCAAAATGTGAAAAGTCAAACCTCAGTTGTTTTTGATTAACTAAAGAGCCTCTTTGTTGTACATGTTCCCCAAGTACTTTTCTGAGTGCTGCATGCATCAGATGCGTAGCTGTGTGATTATTTTCAGTCAGTTGCCTTCTTGAAATATCTATGCTTGCGCTAATTTGCGCATCCATTTGAGTGGGTAATTTGTCAACATGATGTACAATAAGATCATTTTCCTTTTGTGTATCAAGGACTTTGATCTTTTGATCAGCTATCTGCAAGATTCCTCGATCTCCCACTTGTCCTCCGGACTCTGCATAGAAGGGCGTCTTATCGAGAACAAGGTGAAAAATATTTTTATCCTTGACTTTTACGGTCCGATATTTTACTATTCGGATACCATCTGCCTTCAAATGGTCATACCCAATAAATTCTACTTTCTCAGAGTCGTAAACATCAATCCAATCTCCAGACTCTTTTCGTGCATCCGATCTCGATCGTTCTTTCTGTTCAGCAAGCGCTTCCTCAAATCCCTGGTTATCCACTTGCCAGCCTTCTTCCTGGCCGATGAGTCTTGTTAGATCAATGGGAAATCCAAATGTATCATACAATTCAAAAGCGATTTTACCACTGAGGGTATCACCATCGTTTATATTCAATTGATTCAGTCTCTTCAGACCACCTTCTAATGTCCTGAGAAAACCTTTCTCTTCCTCGAGGATAATTTTAGTGATAAATTCATTCTGGCTGGTTAATTCTGGGAAAACCGGACCAAATTGTTCTGACAACAAGGGTAATAACTTAAATAAAAGAGGTTCCCTACAATCTAAAAATGAGTAATAGTAGCGTACGGCTCTTCTTAGAATTCTCCGGATCACATATCCGGCTCCTGTATTAGATGGTAACTGTCCGTCTGCCACAGCGAAACTCACGGCCCGTATATGGTCAACAATCACTCTGAAGGCGATATCTTTTTTGGCATCTAAACTGTAACTTCCTTCATATTGAAATCCAGTCTCTTCCTCGAGTGCCTTGATAAAAGGAGTGAAAAGATCAGTATCATAATTAGAGGTAGTGCCCTGGACAGCCATACAAAGACGTTCAAAGCCCATTCCAGTATCTATATGCTTCTCTGGCAATTCTTCCAAAGAGCTATCTGCTTTTCTATTAAATTGGATAAATACCAGGTTCCATATTTCGACAACCAGTGGATTATCCATATTGACCAATTCGCGTCCACTGACTTTTGACCGCTCAATATCGGGCCTCAGATCAATATGGATTTCAGAACAGGGTCCGCAAGGACCAGTATCGCCCATTTCCCAGAAATTGTCCTTTTTGTCAAAATAGAGAATTCTGTCTTCAGGAACGAATTGTCTCCAAAGTGCAGCCGCTTCTTCATCAGGTGCAAGTCCATCTGATTCATCTCCTTCAAAAACACTTACATATAATCTGTCTTCTGGCAAACCATAAACATCGGTCAGAAGTGCCCAGGCCCAGGAAATTGCTTCCTTTTTAAAGTAATCACCAAATGACCAATTACCCAGCATCTCAAACATCGTATGATGATAAGAATCGATGCCTACTTCTTCGAGATCATTATGTTTTCCTGATACGCGCAGACACTTTTGGGTATCGGCTATCCTTCTTACTTCAGGAACCTTGTTGCCAAGAAAGAAATCTTTGAATTGATTCATCCCTGCGTTCGTAAACATCAGAGAAGGGTCGTTTTTATTGACAATAGGTGCAGAAGGAACAATCTTATGTCCTTCTTTTTCGAAAAAGTCAAAAAATGCCTTTCTAATTTCGTTTGCCTTCATGATCCAGTCTTCAATTTCGTGCTATCTTAATTATTTCCTAAAATTCTGCAAATATCGCATACTTCGTCTGACTTCCAAGTGCTTAGATATTAAGTATTTTTTTCAAGTGTTAAGAAAAAAATTGATCCAAGCTTTTTGTGCCTCCAAGAATATGACTATCTTGCGATCGCTTTCCCATTGAGCATACTGTCAAGCTTTTGTAAGCGTTTGGCAAAAGTAATATTATGTTGGAAATGTCATTTGATGAGTAGAGAAAAGTATGTGTACAATGAGTCCACCCTCAGGTATGAGAAAGTGGAACACTCCTTTAAAAAAAGAGTATTACAAGGATTAGGCTATTTATCGGCAGTTATGTTTACTGCCTTAGTGCTATTTGTCCTGGCTTTCTTGTATTTGCCTACACCAAAAGAAAAGTCTCTTGAGCGGGATATTTCTCAAATGGAGTATTACTATAACGATCTTGCCGCTCAATATGAAACACTTACTGGTGAAATTGATAAAATCCAGCAAAAAGAAGCTGAAGTACATCGCGTAGTATTTGGTCTTGAACCTATCGATGAATCTGTCTGGAATGGTGGTACCGGGGGTCGGGAAAATATGATCAGGCTTAGGAATAATATGGATGCTGATTCCTTATTGTCGGCAACTCTCACAAAACTGGAGAAGCTAAAAAGAAAAGTGAGCATTCAAAATTCTTCACTCGATACGCTTACGATCATCGCTCATACACATGAAGATCGGCTAGCCTCTATTCCTTCTATCAAACCTATTCAAGAAGATAAACTCAGAAGAAAAGTGAGTCATTTATCCGGATATGGTATGCGTATTCATCCTGTTCATAAAGTAAGAAAAATGCACCTTGGTATTGATTTTACAGCACCAAAGGGAACACCTATTCAAGCTACAGGAAATGGTGTAGTAAGAAAAGTTGAAACCAAGCGAACGGGATATGGAAAAAGTATAGTGATAGATCATGGATATGGATTTACTACACTGTATGGCCATCTTAGTAATACCACCGTCAAAATTGGTCAGAGGGTCACTAAAGGAGAACAAATCGGCTATGTGGGAAGCACCGGAACATCTACAGCTCCACATTGCCATTATGAAGTCCGCATCGATAATAAAGCTGTTAATCCTATTGACTATTGTATGGACGGTCTGACTCCGGAAGAATACCACGACCTGGTAAATAAGGCACTGGAGGAAAATCAATCTTTCGATTAAATCAAAATTCGTCTTTACTTATATTATACTTAAGGTATAAAGTTGACCTCAGGTTCGAGGGCAATTCCATATTTATCTTTTACTGAGCTCTGTATGAGTTTAGAAAGAAAAAGAATATCCTTTCCATTCTTCGTCCCATGATTGACAAGTACAAGTGCTTGCCGGATATGCACTCCTACAGTTCCTATCATTATTCCTTTCCATCCACATTGATCAATCAACCAGCCAGCTGGGATTTTACACCGTTTTTCAGATATTGGATAAGAAGGAAGTAATGGAAAATACTCTTTTAACTTTTGAAATTGTGTCATCGGGATTATCGGGTTTTTAAAAAAACTCCCCGCATTCGGAAGACAAGAAGGATCTGGTAGTTTTGAACTCCGAATAGCGATTACCGCATCACTCACATCTTTAATCGTAGGTTGATTTATATATCTATCCCCGAGTAGTTTTTTAATATCACCATATGAGATATTGATCCTGTGATAAGGATATTTTGTCAACCTCAAATTAATCGCAGTAATGACAAATTTGTCCTTGTAAGCTCCTTTGAATATGCTATCCCGATAGCTTAGCTGACATTCCTCCCGGCCGAAACTAGTCGCCTTTCCCGACAAGCGATCAATGCAATGTACGCGTTCTAGTAATTCACTTAATTCAACACCATATGCTCCTATATTCTGCATGGGAGCAGCACCACATTTTCCTGGTATCAGACTGAGATTTTCGACACCCCCAAAGTCATTATTGATAGCCCATACTACAAAGTCATGCCACTGTTCACCAGCCGCGACTTTAATCAAGACGCTCTTGTCTGTTTGTTCCAGAACGTCAATTCCCTTAATATCAATTACAATTACTGGTCGATTAGTGTGTGCAGTGAAAAGAACATTGCTGCCCCCTCCAAGAATGATCGGGTTATCCAGATCAGCCAAAATCGAACAAACTTCTTCTTTTGATGTAGCGCTTATAATGTCACCAACCTTATGACTTACTTTAAATGTGTTATAGGGACGAATTGAAATCAAAATCTAAAAATCTGAATCAGTTTCTTCTCGAAGCTTGGGTATATTAAAATCATATCCCATTCCTATATTCAGGGTATTAGCATCAGTGCCTCCTGACCAACCATATCGTACGAAAAAGTGAACGTCAAAACCGCTCATACCATATCCAAAGGCTGCTTCGACGATATATGTCCGAAACATGCTGCGTTCAACACCTTGTTCTTGAAATGAATCCTTGAGGTACCATAATTCCGTTTTAGAAAATTGTACTCCGCCACCTATACTAAATCCGAAATTGCCATCGTGATTTACATTGGAAATCCCTAAGAATTCAAACTTGCCAAGGATCGGAAAACTCAAGGCGCCTAAGCCCTTATAATCGCGAGTACTTAATGCAAATGGAGACCACATGATAGTTGCTTCCGGTGAAAAGGCAAAATCACCATTGCCGATCCACATTTTAGGGCCGAAGCCAATATTGATCAAGGCACTTCCTGCACTTCGCGAGGCAATGTCATCGCTCGGATTAGCATATCGATTATAGAGATCGTGCTTAAATGTTGCACCCCAGGCAACTTTCTGAGCAGATAACCCGGACAGTGTCACTGTAAGCAGGCTAAATAATATATATCGTACAATCAGGTTCATAACTTCGAATTAAACGGAAGGTATTAAGTCAAACTGTAATCGAGCCAAATTCTTGTATATACCATCTTCTTTTTCCGTTAATTCGGTGTGTGTCCCGGATTCAAGTATTTGACCATTTTCCAAAACGTAGATTTTATCGACATCCCGGATTGTCGCTAACCTATGTGCAATAATTATGGAAGTCCTACCTTCCATTAGTACGTCCATCGCTTCCTGTACAGCTTTTTCTGATTCTGCATCAAGTGAAGAAGTAGCTTCATCTAACAACAAAATGGCTGGATCCTTGAGGATTGCCCGTGCGATAGCAATACGTTGTTTTTGTCCTCCTGATACCTTGATACCCCGCTCTCCTACTATCGTTTCAAGTCCATCCGGAAAAACAGATATAAACTCCCAACAATTAGCCTTTATGGCGGCTTGTTTTATTTCTTCTTCGGTCGCATCGGGTTTTCCATAAAGTAGATTTTCTCTTATCGTACCTCCAAATAAAATAACTTCCTGTGGTACAATACTTAAGTTATCTCTATATGCCCTTAAATTATAATTATTTATAGGTTGACCATCAACAGTAATCTCTCCTTGATTCAAATTGTAAAAGTTCATCAAGAGTCTCACGATCGTGGATTTACCACCGCCGCTCGGTCCAACAAGTGCAATCTTTTCTCCATATTTAATATCAAGATTGATTCCTTTTAATACAGGCAATTCAGGTCTTGATGGATACGTGAAATGTACATTTTTAAAACTGATATCTCCTTTCAGCGATAGGGCTTCATGTGCCTCTTCAATATCTACTTCAGTGGGTCTTTCTAAAATCTCCTTTACCCTTTCTGTAGCGCCAAGTGCACCCGCAATAGTAGTATATAAATTGCCAAGACTGGCGATTGCTCCCCCGATCATCACCGTATAAATTACAAAGGACAATAAGCTACCAGCATCCATATCACCACTCTGTACCATAAATGCTCCCCGCCAAAGAATGAAGAGAATGCTTCCAAATAAAAGAAAGATGATAAAAGCAAAAAATAGCCCTCGTACCCTGGCAAAAGCAAGAGAAATCTTGACCATTTTCCAAATGCTTTCGGTGTATCTTTTTGTTTCGAAAAACTCATTGGCGAAAGCCTTAACCATACTGAAATTTTGAAAAGTCTCTTCGACTATTACATTTGTTTTAGCCAATTGCTCTTGCCTTTTCTTACTTAACTTTCTTATATACCTGCCGAATACCATTGCGAGTATGACCACAGCCGGAATGGTTAGTAACATCACCATGAACAATCGGGGCATCAAAAATGCAAGTACAACAATGCCCAGAATCAGAATCATAACTTGTCTGATAAATTCTGCCAGTGTTACAGAAAACACAGACTGCAATTGCTCTACATCTGCTGTAATTCGACTCGTCAGTTCACCTACACGGAATTGTTCAAAATATTCCATCGGCTGAGAAAGTAATTTTTTATAAACATCCCTTCGGACATCTGCCATTCCTTTTTCACTCACCTGGGCAAATAGGATGGTTTGTACAAAGGATAATCCAGCTCTTAGTGCCAAAATACCAAACATGATTAATCCCCAGGTATTCAGGTCAAAATTAAAAAGAGGGTTTCCATTTATATCATCTGTAGCAGCACTTACCATTTGACCAGGAATACCCATGATGGCCATCATTAGAAAACTACCAAAGACCAATAAGGCCAATGCCCCATAAAAATAGCCGCTGTATGGACGCAAGTATCTAAACATGCTAAGCGCAGACTGTAAGCCTTCCCTGGTTATTTTCTTTTTAATCTCTTCGGCCATATTTCGCTCCTATGTTATACTTGATTTCTTAATTTACAAATCACCACCGACTAAGAATAATTGCTATGTACATCATAATGAATGCATTATCAATATGAGAAGTTTAAATCGATCTCCCTTCCCACATTAAAAATGCTTTTAAGAAATCGTCCAGATCTCCATTCAAGACAGCATCAGTCTGTGACGTCTGTTGGTTCGTCCGATGATCCTTAACTCTACGATCGTCTAATACATACGATCTAATTTGCGATCCCCATTCATTTTTCAT
>JAJCYJ010000658.1 GCA_029262975.1 Saprospiraceae bacterium | reverse complement strand
AATATTTCTCTTGAATCTTAAATCAGCAGAAAGATTGAGCAAGCTTACTGACATAGAAGATGCACCACTCTTTTCAATTTCTAACCCAATTCTTGAAGTGACTTCGTGTCGTGTCACAACCTGACTCTGTGGAAAATCTGTAATCATCAGGAAAGCTTGTTTGTCGGTCGCTTGATCAAAGGCGGATTTAAATTGCATTACATCTTTGATAAATCTTTTGTCAAATGTCCGTTGAATTTCAACTATGTCCCCACTAAGCGAGTCCATCAAAGTGAGAAGGGAAGATTTCATTTTTGGTTGCATAATGTGAAATATGACAGAAGTCACCGGACCTTTAATTTAATATTTTTTTTGCGCTTATGACAAAAATATGATGTCAATCTAAAATATCTCTTACCTGCATTAGGGATTATCTCTTGGTACAAGTATTCAGTAAATGGCAATAAAATTTGAAATAAAACAGATATTGCATTTCCTAGCCTCAAGCTGGTCAGACACCATCTTAGAGGAAAACAGGTCATAATTGAGTGGAATTGGATTTAGGATAAGATCCAGAATAATCATTGATTATGTCAATAATTTAGATAACTTTGTGTTACAAAGTACTCTGTTAAATGGAAAAGCAAAAATATATTGATGATATCCAGGAGATAAAGGAGATTATGCAACGGTCTTCAAAATTTATTTCGCTCAGCGGGTTGTCGGGTATCCTGGCCGGAGTATTTGCTTTGATTGCAGCGTATCTCGCATATGACACGATCTATAGTGGGCAGGATTATCTCGCATATCGCAGAGCGGATTTAACATGTAGTAGTCTGATACAACTAATCTCAATAGCTCTAGGGACTATCTTTCTTAGTGTGAGCTGTGGGATTTACCTCACTACTCGAAAGGCGCGAAGATTAAACCAGAGCATCTTTGACAGACAAGCACGATTACTTGTATCGAGTATGTCCATTCCGCTGATATCAGGTGGAGTTGTTTGTCTGATACTTTTAGTAAAAGGATATCTAGCTTTATTAGCCCCGCTGACTTTGATTTTTTATGGTTTGGCATTGGTCAATGCTAGTAAATATGCTGTGGAATCCATGAGAAACCTAGGTCTTGTAGAAATTGGCCTGGGACTGATATCCATGTGGTTTTTAGGGTATGGATTAATTTTCTGGGTTTTGGGATTTGGGGTCATGCACATTGCATATGGTATCGTAATGTATCTAAATGATAAGGTGTGAAAGACATCCTTAAGGATCTGAATAAAGCCTTTGAGAATCGTGTACGTCTTGGGATCATGTCTGCACTGATAGTTAATGAAGCTTTGACATTTAACGACTTAAAAAGTTTATTAGGCGTAACTGATGGAAATCTCGCAAGTCATATTAAATCCCTGGAAAAAAGCAAATATGTGTCTTACATAAAGTCTTTTATTGACCGCAAGCCAAATACGGAATACAGGGTGACAGAATTAGGGAAAAAAGCATTTGAAAGTCACCTCTCAGCTATCGAGCGATTACTGAAAGGGTAATTTTTTTCATTAAACACTTTGAAATTCAAAGTACTTTAAAGTAAATAGAATGAATTCCATTGAAGATCAAACTATTGGGAAAATGAAATTTTCTACTTCTACTGCAGCCAAATTGATCATTATAGGCATCATCATCCTGATCATGTTAATTCCTTCATTTATGATTCAATCTATAATTCATGAGAGAGAAATGATAAGTATATCTGCTATGAATGAAGTCAGTGACAAATGGGCTCGTGCGCAGAATGTAGTGGGTCCCATATTGACGATTCCATATACGCAGGTATATATAACAGATGATAAAAAATCAGTCCGTCATCACTACTACCACATTCTTCCTGAGCAATTGAAAATCAATGGAGATGTCCGCCCTGAATATCTAAAACGAGGTATTTATAAAATAGTCGTATATGGAAGTTCACTTTCGTTAAATGGAAATTTTGATCTAAAGGAAATGAAAAAATTGACTGCGACAGATCAAATTCTCTGGGAGGATGCGTTTATAACGATTGGTATTTCAGATCTAAGAGGAATAAAAAACCCGCTAAGTCTTAAATGGAATGATAAGAATTTACCCGTTGAATCCGGGAGTAAGATAGATCCCGTAATTGCATCAGGAATTACAATTTCCGTACCTGGCATAAATTTATTACCGGACAGTCCTGCATTTTTTGAAATGAAAATGGAATTGAATGGAAGCCAGAATTTATCTTTCACACCTGTAGGTGGAATGACAGATGTAAGTCTCACATCTACCTGGACTGTACCTAGTTTTGATGGAAGCATTTTGCCAGATAATCGCGAAGTCACAGACAATGGATTTAGCGCACATTGGAGTGTGCTTGAACTCAATCGCAACTATCCTCAATCTTGGACAGATAATGCTATTGCAAGCAATTTATCAGATTCAAGTTTTGGCGTAAATCTTTTGTCACCCATTGATGATTATCAGAAATCAATACGTTCAGCAAAATATGCCGTAATGATACTGGCACTTACCTTCCTTATTTTCTTTCTTGTTGAAGTATTAAATCATAAAAAAATACACCCTTTTCAATATACGCTGGTTGGACTGGCACTTTGTCTGTTTTACATTCTTCTTGTTTCTATTTCAGAACATTCTAATTTTAATACAGCATATTTAATATCAGCAATCGCAGTGATTAGTATGATATCTCTGTATTCTTTAAGTGTTTTTTCTAATAAGAAGCTGAGCCTCACCCTTGCATCTATTTTAAGCGGGCTATACGGGTTTTTATTTATAACGCTTCAATTAGCAGATTATGCACTGGTAATGGGAAGTATTGGTCTTGCGGTGATATTGGCATCAACAATGTATTTTACCAGGCACATTAATTGGTATGACCCAATTTTGAAAACAGATTTCGCCACAATTAATTAGATTAATTTATAAATATTAATACATTATGTTTAAACTTTTTATACCTATTATTTCAATTTTATTTGCACTGTCTTCATGTGATTCTTCTAATCAATATGACATTCATGTCGCTAATAAAACAGAAAATGACCTCAGGATCTCTTATAAAAGCATGAAAGACAGGAGAGGTCCAATCGAAGAGACTATTGTCTTAAAAAAGAATGAATCACGCGTTATTATCTCAACCACAAATATCGAGTCAGCCCAATTTAATAATGGTCCCACATCCGCTCAGTGTTATCAAGCCGCTGAATATGTGCAAGCTTATATGCATGACACTATACCTAGCTCAATAAAATGGTGCAGTGATCCTATTAAATTTCAAATTGTAGATATTGGGCAAGCCGAATTTCTAATCGATTATACTTCTGAAGATTTTAAAACGGATGACTGACAGGAGTATTTAATATACATAAATGGTCTCATTTGATCAGACTAAGTTGAAGAATTAGAAAATCGTTTGTTTCTTGTCTTATACTTGAGATAGGCGAGATCAGGCACACTATATGCGATATCTACTGTGTTGTAAACCCGAAGAAAAGAATTGAACATCTGCTAGAAAATGTGACTACGTAGATAACTAATTCGGCTATGTTATTCTTGCCGACAGTTTTCTATCTTCGTTTTTATGAAATTAAATATTTATCAGGTCGATGCTTTTAGCAGGGATTCATTTTCTGGTAATCCTGCAGCAATTGTTCCATTGAATAAATGGTTGGCAGATAATGTAATGCAGAAAATTGCTGAAGAAAACAACCTGTCCGAGACCGCTTTTTTTATGCCTAATGACAATGGTTTCGATATTAGATGGTTTACACCTGCTGTAGAGGTAGCACTATGTGGTCATGCTACATTAGCATCTGCCTACGTGATATTTGAAGAACTTGGTTTTGAAAAGGATATTATTAATTTTAATTGTAAGTCCGGGCCAATTTCTGTCCAGAGGCAAAAGGCTTTTCTAACGCTTGATTTTCCGACAGATAAACTTGAAAGAGTTCATGATATTCCAGTTGGATTATACGAAGGCTTAGGGAAGAAACCATTAGAGCTATGGTCAGGAAGAGATGATATACTTTGTGTTCTTGAGAGTCAGGCTGATGTAAAAGAGCTCACTCCGGACTTTAGTATATTAAAAAAACTTCCTGGAAGAGGAATAATTGTTACTGCCCGCGGAGATAATGAATATGATTTTGTCAGCAGGGGATTTTTTCCTCAATCAGGAATTAATGAAGATCCTGCTACAGGCAGTGCGCACACATCACTTACGCCATATTGGTCTCGCAGAATTGGCAAGAGCACTATGAAGGCATGTCAGCTGTCATCTCGAAAAGGATATTTTCAAGTTAATGATAATGGTGATCGCACTTTAATCTCAGGACAAGCCAGACTCTATCTCAAAGGAGAGATTTATGTTGACTCATGAAATTTAAGGCATCAAGAAACTACTATTTTGAGTCGCTTATGACTTAATATGGTATGTCATCGTACCACATTGCTCAGATCGGCTTGAAGCATTGAAAACAAATTCTTTAGCCTTCCTTAAAGCAAGTGAGGTAAGAGAGCTTCTATAAATAGTGGACATTTCACGATCAAAACTTGCTTCTGTAACGTTGCCATCACGATTTATGCATAATGCAATTACAACAATACCATCTTGATCAGAAAGCATAAATATGCTTGGCTTTTTAGTAACTGTTCTATTCCCAAGTCCACCAGATACTGAGATGCTTAATTTGCTATCTATTTCTAATTCCTGTGTGATTTCTGTGTCTGCTTCTTCTTCCATTTCGGTAGAATTATTGGATCGTTCAGCTTCTCTCACAATTTCATCCAGAGTCACAATACCATCATCTTCAGGTTCCTCTTGTTGTTCACCATCTTCGTCATATGTGGTCTGGGTCTCATCTTTAGGAATGTCATTGTCGGGCACTGTCTTTGCTTTGTATCCAAGACAATATTCGTTCATGCGTCTGACAGCCCTATCGCTTCCTAATTGGGCAGCTGAAGCAAATCGTTCGCATGCCTCATTTCTCATATCTGTAGCCAGGGCTATTTCTCCGGATAATAAATGCATAGAGTCGTCGTAGGGATCTAACTCAATAGCAGTTTCTACATAATGACCGGCAGCTGTAAAATTGGAAAGCTTCAATTCTGTTTGGGCCATCAATTGAATAACTTGTTTATTGATACCTACTTTTTCAATAAAAAGTAGAATATCATTCTTTGTTCCCTTAAAAGCACTGAGCTCGTATTTTGCTTTTGACCTCATAAAGAGGGCCTGTGTGTGTTCTTCATCCTGGGAGAGGATTCTGTTGTACATGCGCACGGCTTCATCATATCTTCCAGAGTCAAACAATACGTTAGCTTTCATGAATAGCACCATATTATCATTTTCAAGACCCTGAGCTGATAAATTCGTTATGGTAAAGAAGGCTAAAACCGTTAATAGGAAAAATTTGTTCATAAGTTGATTATTTTGACCGGACAAAGGTCTGTTCAATTATTCAATTTTGGAAATATGCAAAAATACATACATTTAAAAATGTGCATATGGTCATAATTAAGACGGAAAAACTGAATTTTTGTAACGTCCTTTATTCATAAATATAAGTTAAGTAGATAACAACCTAAACGTCATCATGAAAGAAGTATATATCATATCAGCAGTAAGAACAGCAATGGGCAGTTTTGGAGGAGCATTAAATAATATGACAGCTGTACAATTAGGCAGCCAAGCAATTAAAGGTGCCCTTGCAAGAAGTGCCGTGGCCGCAGAGCACATAGATGAAGTATTCATGGGTAATGTCTGTCAGGCTAACCTCGGACAAGCTCCAGCGCGACAGGCGGCTTTAGGTTCTGGCATTCCCAATACGGTGCCGTGTACCACGGTTAATAAGGTCTGTTCTTCAGGTATGAAGTCCATTATGTTTGGTGCACAGTCCATTCAATTGGGCCAGGCGGATCTGATAGTCGCCGGAGGAATGGAGAGCATGAGCAATATTCCATACTATATTCCAAAAATGAGATGGGGATCTAAATATGGTCATCAGGAATTAGTTGATGGCCTACAAAAGGATGGACTAACAGATGCTTATGATCATGTTGCTATGGGTAATTGCGGAGACATGACTGCCAGTAAATATAAGATCAGCAGGGCCGCCCAGGACGAATATGCTATCAATTCCTATAAAAGGGCTGCTGCTGCTACCGAAGGTGGATTTTTTAAAAACGAGATTATACCCGTTTCTATTCCACAACGTAGAGGTGATCCGATTATAGTGAATGAAGATGAAGAATATAAAAATGTAAAATTTGATAAGATCCCCTCATTGCGTCCTGCATTTAATAAAGATGGAACCGTCACAGCGGCTAATGCATCAACTCTGAATGATGGTGCATCTGCCCTTGTTTTGGCGAGTGCTGAAGCCGTCCAAAAATATGGATTAGCCCCAATGGCGAAAATTCGCTCTTACGCTGATGCGGCTCATGAACCTATGTGGTTTACGACAGCACCGACGAAAGCGGCTCCCAAAGCATTACAAAGGGCAAAACTGGCTTTCAGCGATGTTGATTTTTATGAAGTAAATGAAGCTTTTGCAGTTGTACCTATGGCTTTTGCCGAGGAGTGCAATATCACTTACGACAAGATGAATATACATGGTGGTGCAGTCTCTCTGGGTCATCCCTTAGGCTGTTCTGGAGCACGTATCGTCACAACTCTTCTTCATGTATTAGATCAAAAAGACGGATCAATCGGTTGTGCCACATTGTGCAATGGAGGAGGGGGAGCCAGCGCTATTATCATAGAAAGAGTAAATTAGAGCATGGGTTATTGCAAACATTTTTTAGTGCTCCTTTTTATTTATACGGGCACATTTGGTCAGGCACAACAAATCATTACAATCGATTTTGATCAAAATATAAGCCAGGGAATTGGTCAACTCCTGCTTTTATCATTAGGTGTTGACGTGGTATTAGATAATGGTGTGGATGTATATCGCGTAACCTATTTAGCCACGGGATCAGACATGAGACCAGACACAGCTTCTGGTTTATTGATGCTTCCGGAGCAGATTGATGGTCCCGTGCCTCTTCTCGTATACCAGCATGGCACCACAGAAGGTAGATCCGCCGTACCTTCAAATCTTGGAGGAGGATATCAACTGGGCGCTATAATGGCTGGAAAAGGCATGGCAGTGATTGCACCCGATTTTTTAGGCATGGGTACCTCTCGTGGTTTTCATCCTTATGTCCATGCACGCACTGAGGCTACAGCAGCTGTTGACCTGATGGATGCTGTTCTGGCATACTTTGATGAAGAAGATATAACCTGGAATAAGCAACTTTTTGTTACTGGTTATTCACAAGGAGGGCATGCTGCGATGGCGCTGCATCAATATATCCAGGAAGAAATACCTGATCGCTATTCTGTAACTGCTTCTCTACCTATGAGTGGGCCGTATAATATCTCTGGAGTCATGAGAGACCTTGCTTTCACAGATGAACCTTATGCTTTTCCGGCATACCTGGTGTATAGTTCAAGGGGCTTTAGAGAGATTGATCCCACACTTTATGAAGACGAATCGGACTTGTTCAAACAGGCATATATACCAGCAATAAATAAATTTGTTTCTACCGGCGAAGGGCTTTTTGATTTGAATGAATCCCTTGTCCAGTCGTTAATAGCAGCTCATGGGCAAGCTATACCTAAACAAATATTTAAAGATTCGATACTTAATGAATTAGAAATGGATCCAGACCATCCATTCAATGCAGCTTTAAGAGAAAACGATGTACATGACTGGGCAGCTGAAGCTCCGGTCTTAATGCTGTACTGCACCTCCGATGACCAAGTGCCATTCAGAAATAGTGTAGTTGCGGATTCTACAATGAATGCGCTCGGCGCGACAAATACGACTGCAATGGATGTTTCAAATGGCATGAACTTAGACCATACAGATTGTATTGTACCTGCCTTAAATACTGGAATACCCTGGATATTGGGTTTTGTGGATAATACAGTGCCTACATTTGATCTGCTATCGGGAGTAAATGCGGAAGTATTTCCCAATCCATCATCAGGCATTGTCCATATTTCATCAGAAATAGTATTAGAAAAAGTGACTGTGTATACTTTGAATGGTCAAAAAGTATTTGATGAAATAGTTCAATCCAGGCGTCATTCGATGAACCTCAAAGGATTATCAAGAGGTATGTATGTAACTCAATTATATACGGCCGATGGATTGATTGTCAAAAAGATTATGCTTCAATAGCCAAAGTTATGCGAAAGCATCTTCTACTAATTTTGCCTGTTGGACATCATGTACTTTTTTATAACCTGTAGCAGGGGAGGAACTTACTTTTCGGGATATTACTTCTATAGCAGAATTTCTCCAGAAACTATTGAGGTATTGCCAGGGACCCATATTTTGAGGCTCTTCTTGTACCCATCTAATTTTAGCTCCTTTGTATTTGCTAAATATGGCATTCATTTGATTCTTGGGATATGGGTATAATTGTTCCAGTCTGACCAATGCAACATCTTTACGCTTTGTCTGTTTTTTCTTTTCAAATAAATCGTAGTACACTTTTCCGGCACATAAGATTAATGTCCTAACCTTCGCAGCATCTGCATCCGGATCATCTATAGTCTCTAAAAATTTCTGACCTTCGTGAAAATCAGTAGCTGGAGATACACATAGAGGATGCCTCAAGAGACTTTTGGGTGACATTACTATTAGGGGTTTTCTAAAGGGTCTGATGAGTTGACGTCTCAACACATGGAAAAAGTTTGCCGGAGTAGTAATATTCGCAATGGTAATATTGAATTCTGCACCTGACTGCAAAAATCTTTCTACTCTGGCACTGGAATGTTCTGGACCCTGACCCTCATATCCATGCGGCAGAAGCATTACCAAACCACTCATTCTTTGCCACTTGCTTTCTCCAGCCGCGATGAATTGATCAACGATTGTCTGTGCGCCATTATAAAAATCTCCAAATTGAGCTTCCCATAAAACCAAAGAATTTGGAGAGGCAAGAGAATATCCATATTCAAAGCCCAAAACCGCAAATTCAGATAAGAAAGAGTTAAATATGCTGAAAGTAGATTTATTCCCTTCTAAATGTTGAAGACGGTTATACTCTTCATAAGTATTCGCATCTCTGAATATAGCATGTCGATGTGAGAATGTTCCTCTTTTAACATCCTGACCACTCATACGGACATCTTTGCCTTCTAATAGAAGAGATCCATAGGCGCTTAATTCTGCCAATGCCCAATCAAGATTATTAGCTTTCAGTAATTTTTGCTTTCCTTTCTGTAGTCTGTTTACTTTGCCAAGCGGCGAAAATCCTTCAGGCATCGTCATGAGATGATTCAGAATCTTTTCGAGTCGGTCTTTTGCGATACCTGTAGCCGGAGAATCCTGAAAATCTTTAGCGTCCTTTGTTTTGTTCAGTGAACGCCATTGTTGTTCAGGTTCCTGGTATACATAAGGCAGAGGTTTTTGCTTCACCGAATCAAGTCTTTCCTGGAGGTCATTCCAAAACTCTTTTTCAAGATTTTCAGCTAGCTCTTTTTCAACATCGCCCTGATCTAATAATTGTTGTACATATATTTCTCTGACATTTTTGTGATCAGAGATAAATTCGTACATCTGGGGCTGGGTAAACTTAGGATCGTCACCTTCATTATGACCATGCCTTCGGTAACATACCATGTCTATAAATACGTCATTATTGAACTTTTGCCGATATTCAGTGGCCAGCTCTACTGCATATACGACGGCTTCGGGATCATCCCCATTAACATGAAATACAGGAGCCTGAACCAGACTTGCAGCAGCTGTGCAATATGTAGATGAACGGGCATCATCAAAATCAGTTGTAAATCCAACCTGGTTATTAATGACAAAATGAATAGTCCCGCCTGTATAATAGCCTTCCAATTGACTCATCTGAACCGTCTCGTATACTACTCCCTGTCCTGCGACAGCCGCATCCCCATGAATCAAAATAGGCAGAATTTTGTTAAAATCACTGTCGTACAATAGATCTGCCTTCGCACGACTAAATCCTTCTACTACCGGATCGACAGATTCAAGGTGTGATGGATTCGGGACTAGTTTCAAATGAACTTCCTGGCCATCAAGATCTTCGATGATTGAAGAAAATCCAAGGTGATATTTTACATCACCATCTCCAAAACTTAAATCTGGAACAGCGGTTCCTTCGAATTCATTAAAAATTTGGTCATATGTCTTCCCCATTATATTCGCCAGTACATTCAATCGGCCTCTGTGGGCCATACCGATGACAACTTCTTTAACACCCATTGAGGCGCCTTTCATAATAATGGAGTCAAGACCGGCAATAGCACTTTCTCCTCCTTCAAGAGAAAATCTTTTCTGACCCACATATTTGGTATTGAGGAAATTTTCGAAACCTACTGCACCATTCAATTTGCTGAGGATTCTTTTTTTCTTTTCGATGGAAAGACCATAGGATTTTTTCAATTCGCGATTTTCAATCTTACCGCGAAGCCACATTCTCTTCTCCTTATTTTCTATATGTGCATATTCGAATCCGATATGTCCACAATAGATGGATTTTATTCTATCAATAATTTCCTGTAGGGTAGAACCAGGAATACCAATTTCTGCACCTGCCTTAAATTTTCTATTAAGATCTTCTGGGACCAAATGGTAATCAGATAATTCAAGATGCGGATGTCGGTCCCTACGGCTTCTTATCGGATTAGTTCGGCTAAGAAGATGACCTCGATTTCTAAATCCGTGAATTATTGATTGAGCTCCAAATTCTTTGTCAAGATCTACTATTGTCGATGGTGCCGTGGTCTGTGCATCTCCATTTTTATGTTGACCAAACTCAAAACCCTGAAAAAATGAACGCCAACCATCTTCTACCTGAGTTGGGTCATCCAAATACTTTTTATATATGCTGTCTATATACGAAGGATGAGCATTGAATATATACGAATAATCAGCCATTTAATCCTGGATTTGCTTTGTGTGTACAAATATGGCTCAAATAATGATTTGGAACTTATCCATGATGAAAAAGATTGAGAATAGTTTATAGAATTAACTTCGTACAGTACCTTTCGCTTTATTCGAAAAAAGATTACATTTGCGCCACTTTTGGTAAAAGCAATATTTAAAGTAAACTAATGGCACACCATTTATCGGCTAAGAAAAGAATAAGACAAACCGAAAAGAAACGGTTACATAATAGATACTACAAAAAGTCTACTCGTACGGCAATAGCCAAATTGAGAGAAATGACTGATGCAGGGGAGGCAACCCAATTTTTCCCTAAAGTGATGTCTATGATAGATCGTCTGGCGAAAAGAAACTTATGGCATCGAAATAAAGCTGCCAACGTCAAAGGAAAACTTCAACGACATGTCTCTGCCCTTGCATAAATTTGTAGTTTAAAGAATGAATAAAACCCTGCTTATTACCTAGGCAGGGTTTTTTATTTCCTTTCTTTGAAAACAAAATCTTTGTTTCAACATTGTGATAATTTTTCTCACATCGGGTTAACCCTTGTAATTAATACTTATCTTAGTTCGATACTTGTGTAGATAAGTCCTAAGCATCGACCAAGGCACCTTGTCTATTTATTACCCCCATGAATTTCATTTAGGGTCATTATTATGACTCATATTTGGCGCACGCGTATGCGTGGAGCTGAGTGAATTTGATATTAATTGAT
>JAJCYJ010000657.1 GCA_029262975.1 Saprospiraceae bacterium | reverse complement strand
ACTTGTAGTTCAAGTATGGACGAATACGTTTTTACATTTTAATTGGATGACTGATTTGCAATCAGAATCCATAGAATTAAGTGATTTCAAGGATATTGAAACAGAGGTAGAATTTGACAAAAATGAAAAGGATGATAAAGTCAGATCAGATTCAAATCCTTCAAAATCAAAACTTGACTTGTCAATTGCTTTAAGTTTTCAACCGCAGGTATTCTTTTCAATACATCATCCGGAGATTTCAACTCCACCTCCTGAACACGATCTTTACAATTCTTAGTTTTATTTACAGGTTATAGCAATTTATTATTAGAATAAATGCCGATGAAGGTTGCTATATTCTAATTGTATTTTTTACATTTTAGTTAGCAATAACTATATTATAATATTTAATAAAAGATAAATGAAGAAGTTTTTTGGATTAGATTTTTCTCATTTCAAAGGAGATATGTTTGGTGGGATTACTGCCGGAATTGTTGCGTTACCATTGGCTCTTGCTTTTGGTGTAAGTTCAGGATTAGGCCCAAGTGCCGGGCTTTATGGAGCAATTTTCGTCTGTTTTTTTGCAGCCCTTTTTGGTGGGACCAATACTCAGATTTCAGGCCCTACTGCCCCGATGACAGCTGTAAGTATGGTGATTATCGCCGGTATTGTAGCTGCTTTTGATGGTGAAGTATCCAAAGCCTTGCCAGCGATCCTGACCGTTTTTTTATTAGCTGGTCTGATGCAAGTTGGCTTGGGCCTGATAGGTCTGGGAAAGTATATTAAATACATTCCTTACCCGGTTGTCTCAGGTTTTATGACTGCTATCGGCGTGATTATTTTAGTAACACAAATCTTGCCTTCCATAGGATATTATCCGAAAGAAGATATAGAATTTGTCGAACAATTTAAGCCTCATGCAGAGGAGATAATTTTGAATAATATCCTGCATGATGAAATGGAGGAAGGAATCTTAGTGCTTGAAGATTTTAAAGAAACAATTGAAAGGGCAGAACATATTACTGCAGCTCAAATATTGAAGGAATCACAGACCTTAGCTGCTTCTGAAGCATCAGGTGTCATCGGCACGCTTAAAGTTATGCCGAGGGCCATAATGAATATTAATTGGCTTGAATTACTGTTAGCCTTGGGTACCATTTTTATCATTTATGGATTTAAACGAATTACGAAAGCTGTGCCGAGCACTTTAGTAGCACTATTAGTGATGTCAGGAATTGCAGTGGCATTTGGATTGGATTACAGACCCATTGAAGAAATTCCGAGTGGCCTGCCCATACCACAATGGGAAATTTTTACAGAATTCAATCTGGCCAGTGTAGCGCCATACATCTTTACGGCATTGACTTTAGCCCTCTTGGGTGCTATAGACTCATTGTTGACTTCTGTAATTGCGGATAATATGACAAAAACAAAACATGAACCCAATAGAGAATTGATCGGCCAGGGTATAGGAAATAGTCTGGGTGCTATTTTTGGAGGTATTCCAGGCGCTGGTGCGACCATAAGAACAGTTGTTAATATTAACGCCGGCGGCAAAACCCGCTTATCTGGTATGATGGCGGCTTTATTGCTATTGATAATACTTTTAGCTTTAGGACCAATTGCCTCTCAAATTCCTGCGGCCGTATTAGCAGGTATATTGATAACTGTCGGTATCGGTGTCATGGACTACAAAGGCTTGAAAGCAATACCTTACATGCCACGCCCCGAAGTGACCATTATGATTATTGTTCTGATTCTATCTTCCGTATGGAATTTAGTGTATGCAGTTGGTATAGGATTAGTAATTGCCTCTCTAATGTTTATGAAAAAAATTGGTGATTTAACTGCTGAAAGATCAGATGTCAAACCGTTAAAAGAAGAAAAGGCATGGCCGGATGAAGTTGACTTTCCTCCAGAATTAAAAGAGGAAGTTTTTGTAAAACATATTAAGGGGCCTTTATTTTTTGGCACAACAAGTGATTTCCAGCAGTTGGCCCTGCAGATTCCGGATACTGCATCCACAGTCATAATTAGAATGGGAAGGATGCAATATATGGATCAGTCGGGTCTGTATGCCATGGAAGATGTCTTAGTGGATTTGGTCAAGAATGGCAAGAAAGTATTGTTAGTAGGGTTAATAAAGCAACCACAATACATGCTTGAACGGATAGATATCATACCCGACTTGGTGCCACATGACCAGCTATTCAGAACTTTTAAAGCTTGCCTCGAGTGGATTAAGGAAAATGTTGAGGATACACATAAAGGTGATCAAAAATTAAAGTAGAATAATTCAGAAGAAAAGCAATTTGAATGTGAAAAATAGAACAGATTGTTTTTGTAATTTGTTAGATCCAGGTTTACTAAACTTGTAAAGTTTAGTAAACCTGGATCTAACAATTTCAACGCTATATTATAGCAATTTACGCCGTAGTAGATGAGAAAGTTTACAAACCTTATATCCCGGGTGTTATCCCATTATTACAAAAACACAAAGTGGAATATTTTATAGATTAAAGTACCTGTGGCATAACCTGAAAATTGGTAGTCAACCAAATAATTATGAGCTTGAAATGCTCGGTCAGACTAATAGTGCAAACACTAACGTCCCATTGAGTTTCTCGACTTAATCGGTATAAAAAGCGCCGAACATGATCATCATTTCATCTTCGCTCAGAAGTCCAAATTTTAATGTCCGGTTAGTGTCATTATTATAAGTGGCCCTTGCCCTGAGTCCCTGTCCACTTTCCAATGTAATAGGTGGATCAAAAGTCAACAGAGGCGGATGCTCCCAGTCTTGTGTAAAATAAATTAATTCGCCATCTCTGGCACCACCAACGATGTAAATTTCAAATTCCTCCATATGCTTATGCGCATGTGATGTAAGTTGGAATATGTGCATCTTCTCGCTGAATCTGCTCGTTCTGTCTAGTGTGGTCACTTGCCCGGCAGGTAAATTGATATCCTCAAAACTTTCAAATAAATTTTGAGCTACCTTTTGTACCTCATTTTTAGGAATTGTATGAAGATTGACAGATACTTCACCGGTCTTGACATCATCAGTGTGGTTGACATAGTGAGAATTCAGATCAAATCCTGTATTGGTTGGCAATCGTAGTGCGACTCCAGGCGGATATGTATAGTCTGTATTGCGCCATTGGGTACCAAATACAAATCTCTGGTTGAGAATGGACGCAATTGTTAATATGTTGAATGAGCCGTCACTTTTATAAATATCCCGAAAATTCTCCGCCGTGGGAATATCACCGTCAGGATAATCATACAATATAAAATGGTGACTGCCTTCACGCATTGTTATTTCCACTCGATTTATAAATATGTCTTCAGTGTTATCAAGTGGCTCATAGTAGAAAAATTCCCTTTCGCTTTGAGGCATAATATCGAAGGGACCAATATTTAATTGTAATCCGCTGGCGGGTGGTGTAAATCTTTCAAATTCACCTGCAGGTATAACAAATCTTGAATCATCATCCAGTACACTTTTATCAACTACTATTCCTGTGTCTGGCGCACCCTGAATGATCCATTCATTAAGAAAATGCAATTCTCCATTAGTAAGTGATTGTCCACCCAGGGGCATGAGCTCACCGTATTCTGAATGGTCATCATAAAAATGAGCATAATCCGGAATGTTTACTTTCTCCCAGAGAAAACTATTAGAGACGCTGGGTAACCCTTTTGTTCCTACCAGAACCAGTCCGTCTGCACTGGCGGCTGTATTGTTGGGTTGTCTGTTTATCAGTTGTGGATAGGATCTGCCCTTAGTAAGAACGAGGTCAGATTGCTTTGCGAAGGATGTACCTTCCTGATGGCAAGACACACAGTTTTTATCAAAGATCCTCGTTTGGATAATGTCATAGGTGCTTTCATGAATTTCTTCTGGTTCAGCGGGATTAGATTCACTACACTGAATGAACAATATACCCAATGATGCTATTATAAGAAGATGTTGAAAGCGTGGCATAGTTGCTAATTTATAAAATACGACGGACATGTTTGCAAGAAGTAAACAACAGTAGCTGGAATTAGCAGGATTTTAACTGATTATTTGCGTCATTCTCTGCCGACATGTTGTTAATTCTACCTTTAAACGTTTTCTTTGCTGCCCGTTAAATGTCGGGGAGGAGTCTAAGGTGACTGATTGCCGGATTAACGTAAACTTTGTAAGAAATCTGTTATTGAATAGCAAAACATAATATGAGCGATATAAAAAATTGTGTGATTATAGGTAGTGGCCCAGCTGGATATACGGCAGCCATCTATGCTGCCAGGGCAGGTATGTCTCCGGTATTGTATACAGGCCAGGAACCTGGAGGACAATTGATGATTACTACTGACGTAGAGAATTATCCGGGTTATCCTGAAGGTGTCAATGGTCCGAAGATGATGGACGAATTTCGTGAACAGGCAGAGCGATTTGGTACTGTGGTACATTACGAGATGATTACGAAAGTTGATTTCACAGGACCGGTTCATAAGATCTGGACGGAAAGCGGAGAAGAAATTCAGTCGCATACAATAGTCATTGCTACTGGAGCAAGTGCGAAATGGCTTGGACTGGAATCAGAACAACGCCTTATGAATAAAGGCGTTTCTGCCTGTGCTGTATGTGATGGCTTCTTTTTTAAAGGCATGGACGTGGCCCTTGTCGGTGGGGGAGATACTGCCGCTGAAGAAGCTACTTATCTCGCAAAATTATGCCCACAGGTGCATATGTTTGTACGTCGTGACGAAATGCGCGCTTCTAAAATTATGCAACAACGCGTACTGGATATGAAGAATATCACAGTGCATTGGAATACTGAGACAGTAGAGGTACTTGGAGATGAAGAAGTAACCGGAGTAAAAGTCAGGAATCGTAAGACAAATGAAGAGTCAACAGTTGACGTAAAAGGCTTCTTTGTAGCCATCGGTCACATACCAAATACAGGCATATTCAAGGACTGGCTCGAAATGGATGATACAGGTTATTTAATCATTCAACCTGGTACAAGTAAGACAAAAGTAAAAGGAGTTTTTGCCTCAGGCGATGCTGCTGATAAAGTTTATCGACAGGCAGTTACTGCAGCCGGAACCGGTTGCATGGCCGCCCTTGATGCAGAACGATATCTTGTTGAGCAAGGGATTATATAGAACCTTTTCAGGAGATGTATACGTCGCAAATTTGAAATTGGAAAGGCATGATTATTTATAAATATGCCTTTTCTAATTTTGAATCGTTCAAAAATCCAGATAGCAAGTTTTGGCTTGAACTTAATAAAGAACATTAGTTTATGTGCTTCTACTAATATTTCATTCTTTCTTTATAATCCAGGGGTAGACCTTTTTAAATCCCTTTCGCCAGGTCATGTGCCAGTGTCCTTCGCCCTCCTCTATATCTAACTTTATATTTTCTTTTGGCATACCATAGTTGATCAGAATCTCTTTCATTTTTAGGATACTGTTAACTGTAGGTGTCTCTAATTTTCCGGCATCGAAGTATATTTTTTGATTGAATAAATTGTTATTTTTTTCATGAATGGTGTAGACAACTTCATTTACCCAAAATGAAGGAGAAAAGACGATCGCTCCACCAAATACATCTGGATATTCCATGAGCATATAATACGACATCAACCCGCCTAAAGAAGCACCCCCAATTATTGTCGCATTTGCTTCTTTTTTAGTGCGATATCTTGCATCAATCCATGGCTTTAGATTATTGACAATCCACGCAGCATGTTGATCTCCATGAACTACCTTATCCGAATACCACCGGGTGGATGGAAATGGTTTATATTCTTTAAGTCTGTCATCGGCGCTATATATGCCCACAATTATCGATGGTTGTTCATTCAGTTTTATTAAGCTGTCAAGGACTTCATCAACTTGCCATTCTGTTCCTTCTTGTATCTTTTGGTCAAAGAGTGATTGTCCATCTAAAAAGTAAATAACCGGATAATGAACTGAATCATGAGCATAATTTTCTGGCAGATAGAGCGCTAAAGTCCTTTTTTGCTCGAGATATTCAATGGTTATAGTATCGGCAAGAATTCGAACATTTTTGGATGCCGTAGACGCTAAGCTGGCTACCCATTCCTGGTGCTTTCGCTCCTCGTTCCGGTTCTTGATTGTTTTGTAGACATTATACGCGAGAATCAAGAGAATGATAATGCTAATACTGTAGTAGATTTTCTTTTTCATGAAAACTTTGTGAATGAAATTCTGAGTAATTGATGTGAGATTTTTATAATCGAAGAGTGCAAAGATATTGATTACTTATGTAGACTTCTCATTAGATAGGGATACAGTTCAAATCATTCTTCTATTCAGCTGACACCATTTTGGGAATACATCAAATTTGTCACCAAATGATAATGTCTTTAGACTTTATTCGAGATTATTGTAGCGCTTGTTTTTAATTCGATAGTGGCGAGGCTTATGATTATGACAATTTCAAGGATAAAATAGAAAACCCCCAGAGCTGTCAATTTTTCATAGCAGTCCATGACTAATCCTAGTGTAATACAACAATAAACCAGGTTGGCAATTGCAATACCTTTTAAGTAGGGTCTCCAATTTCGGTTATCTATCCAATAGTTCAAAAACGAGTAAATTGATAATATGCCGGCGATGATAGCCAGTTTGTAAAGAATGTTCGGAGGCATTCCAATGGTGCTCTCTAATTTAACTAGTAGCACACCTAACAGGAATGCTGAAAGCAAGGCTCCAAATCCATCCAGTAAGAACAATTTCTTAGGATGCGTACTTGTTTTCTTTATAATTTGATGGAATATCATAGCTATTTGAAGTTGTTAACTGATTACAAGTAACAGTTTTTAATTTGCCTGTATTTAATAATCAAAAATCGATCATTATAGTAAGTGGATCCGAAAATTATTTAGAATTGAGTATGGTATTTAATAGCATATTGTTCAGGAATTTCTTCATCGTTTTCTCCCAAATTTTGCCTTAGGTCGATTTCAATACCCCTTGCTATAGTAGAGATCGGAACATCATTTGCAGTGCCTTCAAAAGGATTTTCTCCGGTCCTTCCTATTCTTTCCATTGTATGAAATACCCAAGCCACGATGACATAAAATGGAATAGAAAACCAAACAAACCAACCACCGATTAATTGATCGGTATCGGATAGCTCTTTTCCAATTTCGGCAAATTGAGGGACAAGTGCCAAAGGGAGGAGCAAGACAAATATCCACATGAAAAAGTGATTGAGGGTAGCAAAATGTCTTGGATAGGGGAAGTTCTTAATTCGTTCACTTTTACCCTGGAGATTAAATAATTCCTGCAGAATGTTTTCTAATTCCAAAAAAGAGAATTCCCAAAGAACACCTTGTTCTTTGAGTTTTTTTAAATGATGAGATTGTAAGAATAACAAAGCAGTCTGTTTGTTGTTCTTACTCATTGTATATGAAAAGTCATCTTGATTAATGTAGGGTTTTATATCTACTTCTAAAGTTGATTCTAATTCAGGCGGTTTCGTATCCCATTCCTGGTTGGTCTTGTGATTTATTGAGGTTTCCCATGGTTTAGGGACACGCATAGCATGACGCAATGCAGTCATCCAGGCAATATGCCGATATGTAAGTGTTTTGATTTCTTTATTTAACTCTTCCTCGGTTATCGGAATGGGTGCATGCTCATTGGTCAGCATATCCTGGACAAACATTCCAAAAGTTCTGGAAGTATTTACTATTCCTCCCCAGATTTTTCTGGCTTCCCAAATTCTTCCATAAGCAGCATTATTTTGAAACCCTATTACAAAAGCCACCGCTGTACCAATCAAGGCTAAAGGGGTCCATGGGATTTTCAACCAATTCAGATCTAATAAGTAATAAACAGTCACCCAGGCTGTAATTATTACGAAAAACAAAAGCGTCTCAAATCGCGTCCACCGAACCATTTCCATGGCCGTATATGTCTTTTTAGTGTACATAAATCAAAATTGAAGATAAATCAGTGTGTATAGATAATTTATTATTGTTTATTCTTAAGAAGTCTTTCTTTTAAACATCAGATTGAATGTTATACCCATTTAGATATAAGTTGGCAGCATTTTCGGCGTCATTCTATATTCAATTTGGGAGTACGCCCACCTTTTATTAAGAGCCAAACCATAAAGATTAATTCACCAAAAAAAGTTATCATCAATATTTCTGTATTAATTTCCGGATAAAGAAATTTTCCTAAATAGGAAATGAAATATCCCAATCCAGCTATAATTAGAAGCCAGCTTATAACTTTTGGTATGTAAGAAGCCTTTAGGGCAACATACCCAAGTATACCAAGATATATTCCAAATAAGATGAGGCCAAATTCCATTTCACGACCGAATGATTTAAAGTAAAATAAAATTTGATCATAAATCTGATCTTGACCTATGGCCATAAAGTATTTATCGGCCGTTAAAAGATTTAAAATTTTTATAAGATTAAATAAAGCAATCAAATAAATGCCTGCATAGATTAATCGAAACCACGCTGCCAGGAGTGCAAGACTTTTGCCTGAAGGTTTGAGAAAAACATACAATGCCCAAGCCACTACAATATCACATATTATAGTGACAAAATTCAAGAAAATGCCAGTTATGAAAAGTGTTTTATTATTTAGAATATTTTTAGTTGTTGCCTCAGGACTTTGGGAATCGATTAAACTGGGGAATATTTGAAATTCAGCAATAGGAACACTTAATACCATGAGTAATATACCTATGCCCGCGATGACAGCAGCTTGCCTCAATGTTATTTCTCCGTCGTTTTGATGTGAATTTGTAGTCATAATATATGATTGCGACATGATGCCAAACGAAGGTACAATTTACATTAATTTCAACTTCCCTTTATTTTTATCGAATTGATATCTATTTGAAGCGCATCAGCTCGCTAAAGTTAATTACTGGATCTCATGTGATAAGAAACCTATTTTCGATTTAAATATAAACGATGCTGTCGCAAATATGTAAAGTTTATTGATTTCGGAGGAATCTGCTTTAGGTAGTATTATAATCAAAAAGGAATATTCGACTTCTCCGAAGTCGTGTATTTAGGGTTGCGGTTAACATCTACAAATATTTGACCTCGCCGAGGTCATTAGATGAAATCAATGTTTTTATTATTGTATAAAGGTTTAATTCTACGGCATTGGCCTGTTTCAAAATTTACTTGTGTTCTGGTTAAAACGACAAATGACCATGATATTTATTGATGTGGGATAAAAGGAATATTCGACTTCTCCGAAGTTGTGAAATTTAGGGTTGCGGATAACTCCTACAAATATTTGACCTCAGTGAGGTCATCAGATGAAATCAAAATTTTTGGTATTGTATTATGTTGGAATTCTACGGCTTAGACCTGTTTCAAAATCTTCTTGTACTATTGTTAAAAGTATAAAAGACGATGATATTTGTGATAAAGTAAAAGGATGTATGGAATCTAAAATTTAGAAGATTTTACAATAACCCTTTGGTCCGTTTTACACTTGACGCATTTACAAAGCCAATACCTAATCCGATTATGACACCGATTATGGCGCCAACTTCTTTGCCTACTGCATAACCAAAAGCACCAAGCATCCCACCTCCAACACCCACGGTCAAGAAGAAAATAATAAAAACCTCGCCATAATAGGCAAACTTGCTCTTTTTCTCCCGTTCAAAAGTCTCAAGATGGGTATGCGCATGAGATTCAACTTTATCTCGTCCAATATTATCACCACTACCACTATGTGTTTGGGTGATATTAGTCTGATAGCGGGGTAGCGGAACCGCCTCTACTTCTGCTAATATTTCAGGGTCGGAAATGGCACTTTCCTCTATTTCTTGTAACAAACTCAGGATGCCCAATCTGATTTTATTTTTATTTACATTTGCATCTTCCACGTTGATAGAACCCATTCTAATCTGACGTGTCAAATCCGTAAAACGAGCTGATTGTAAAATAACCTCATTTAATTTATCACTATTTTTGAGTAAGATATTCATCTCGTTGATGGCCGTTTTTAAATCGTCTTTTCCAATTAGTGATCCGATCCTCTCAGTAAAATCGTGCAATTTCATAGTCGTATTTTGGTAGTGCTCAGTGATAAATGATTTCTATTAAATTTACACAAATTTAGTAATGCGACAAATTTTACCTGTTGTTTAAATATCACTTTTTGAAGTGATGGCAGTTTTAGCCTATAACTGTGACCACCGATGTCGTTTCTATACATATAACCTCGAAGTGTCACTGTCCGCCGCTATCATGCGACACCTTCAGCATTATTAAAGGGGATCTATGAACAGTACATGTTCAGGTAATATAGAGTTGAATATTATATCGCTTATGCCGTTAGTATCTCTTTTGATAAAGCTCCTCTAAAGACTTCGTTTTGATTTCATCTACAAAAGAGACTAGATTGCGTATCATAACATCCCACATTTTTTGACCTTTTTCTGCAGTGGCTTTAGTAGGATCTCCCATAACACCGCTTTCTGATATTTTCGATGTTCGGACGTACCAATTAACCGATCTGGAATTATCAAAATTTAAGTAGTCGCTTCCGAAAGTCAAAGTTGCGTCTTTGGCTTTTTCCATTTGAACCATCTCGGGACGAATAGCAAGTGTGGTGCTCGTTTCTATATCTCCGGCATGTATGTCGTTCGCGGTATCCGTCAACTTGGAAATGTCAACGTCACTAGTCTCACCGGTATCTACGCACACAAAAATTTTGGCATCCCTATTTATCATTTGTGCCGCATAGTTTAAAGTAGGTGCATTATCACCATGACCATTTATTATAATTATCTTCTTTATTCCATTTTTTGCCAGACTCATTCCGAGGTCATAGACAAAAGCAGATAGGGCATTATTGCTCACACTTAAGGTGCCTTTAAAATCCTGATGATGATAGGATACACCAAAAGGAATCGCAGGCAATACCAGTGGCTTCGGATCAGAACATGCTTCAGCAACTTTATAACTTAAATATTTGGCATCATAGTAATCAATATCTACTGGTAGATGTGGGCCATGTTGTTCTATTGCACCACATGGCAGTATTACAGTATCAACATTTTCTAAATATGCTTCTATCTGTTCCCAGGTCATTTCTTCCCATAAAAATCCTTCGTATTTTTTCATTTCTATTGTTCTATTTATTATTGTAAAATGTTCTAATTGTTGATCGACAGTGTAAAAATTCTGCTACAGGTTTTCAATTGAAATGTCCTGCCACTTTTTATTTGTTAGTTTGCTGATGCCTTCAGCATAGTTTAAATAAAGGTTGTATAATTTGATTCTCAACTGTTCTGGTAAATCTTCTAATGTGCTCCGTTCTTTGTCTAATCGGATTTTCATTATTTCAGGATGTGGGTGTGCCAGTTTTGTTGTATGATCGTTGGACGCAATCATATTTGCCCTGAGCAAAAGATAATATAGATGGGCTGCATCGGATCCAATTTGCTTTACCTTTTTCATTGATAGTGCTTTTAATCCTTCTTCTATCTGCATCTCAGTAAATCCGCATCTTTCTGGATCTTCGCTTAAGGCAACTAACATACCGATGATTCTGCGGCATTTCTCACACTTGCCACATGGGTACATACGTCCTTCTTCCTCATGTGCCGCATGACAGGAGACTTGATGCTTTTGCAAATCAGGATAACGCTTGACAAGTATTTTTAGAATTAGCAATTCTGATAAGCTTCTTAATAAAGAAAACTGTACTACATGCCATCCCTTTGCTTTATAGTACCTGGTCAACATATTATCGAAATACTTGCTCTGATCATAAAGTCCATTATAATGTGTGATACCATGGTGATTTCCTTTTACTGTCGTATCATATTCATTGCCAATAAGCACATTTTTGATTTTTCTTTTTCTCACAATGGGTAAAACGGCAAATACAAATACGCCTACTGTCCAAAGTCTTATAGGATAAATGTCCGCGCGTATCGATTGAAAATTTTCTTTTATAAAAGGCATTTCTCTGACCATCCAATTGAACAATCTATCACTGTTAGTCCAGGGCTTACATGTATTGGGATCTATTTTATTAAAATGGCGATATGCATTGATTGCGGTAAACCAGTGCCTGCCTGATTCATTCACGTAAATGGGGTGGGGGACGCCTAGTTCTTTAATGATGCCATATGTCAACAAACTATCTTTACCGCCACTGCTTAGAATCGCGTAATGATCTTCATGGAGCGCTATTTCTTCAACTTCTTGATGGAGTATAGCCGAGTCTATTTCTTTAAATACCAGTTCCGCCGCGGTATAACGCGTCATTTTCTCCTGTTGCAGTTGGGTATATTCCGGTTTGAGAAATTCATTATGATGAAAAAATTTAATGACCAATATTTCCCTGGAGGTATTCTCCATCATATCTATAAGAAATCGCTTATCGGCCGCTTCATAAATTCCTTCAAATATGATATTGTCGAAAAACAACCCATAGTTCAATGCTACCTGGCTGACCATCATGGATGCAAGATTCCAGTCAGATTTACGCCTGGGGTCAAACCATTTATAATCATATGTAAATATGAGATCAGTGCTATTTTCAGTACCATCATTTTTACGGACTGTATAAGTCGCCTTTACTCGTTTTGGTTCAACAATGAGGTTATGTATTGTGAGAGATGGATGAACTACTAGATCTCTAATATTGGTCATTTGACATATTTCTTTATACTTTCTATCAAGTCGTCTCCACCAAAGGCAAGGACATCAAAACAAGGCAAGCCCGATTCATTCGTAATAATTTGACAAGCTTCCTTAATCTCCTTTTCAGAAGTCATCAGTTCATGATTTAATGTAATGGCGATAACCCGCTTTCCAGAGATAGTTTGGATAGCATTAATCTGTTCTTTTAGAGAATGTAATTTATACCCTGGAAATCCATCATATTCTAATCGTCGTGGCGCATGTTGGAGTAGCACAAAATCTGGTCGCCCTGCTGCCAGTATTTCAAATCCACCGGGGTAAGCAGGATTCATGAGACTGCCCTGACCTTCAATAACGATAACATCAGGTTTTTCATTTTTCCACGCGGAGACTATGGCATGCTCTATTTCACCAGAGACGAAGTCATTGATACAGCTATCCATTATCATGGAATATTTTGCTCCCTGCATCCAGGCTGTCTGGCCTGTTCCAATCATTTCAGCTTTATATCCTGCTTTGCGTAAGCCATGAACTATAATCCAGGCCGTTGTCCTTTTGCCAACTGCAGAGTCTGTGCCTAAAATAGCCAATTTAAGCGCCGATACATTTTCAATTTCACCGGTAAAAAAGTGTAATTTATCTCTATCTGGTGTCTTTCTTACATCTGTTATATGGCACCTGTTTTCTTCTGCTAATTGAACGAATTCATTGTCATTGGAAATAAAATCATGCAACCCACTCGCGATATTCAGGCCCAGGGTAAGCGCTTTTCTAATTTCATTTTTAGCATTTTCAGGAAGCCTTCCGCCATCCGGAGCCAGACCTATGACGAAATTTGTAGGGACTACCTTTTCGGTTTCTAAATGAGCATATGCGGATTCCAAATCTTTATAAATTAAGATGCCATTAGACTTTTTATCAAGTACCTGACCAGCGTCCAACCCGGCATAGGTCTGATCGATTATCCCAACGATTTCAAAACGTTCAGTAAATCTGACGAGACCATGAGCAGTCTTCCCTTCCGGGGTATTGAAAGCTCCCTGACAATAAACTATTGCTTTCCCATCTAGTGAGTGATTATTCATAAGTTTCTTTCTTTGTCTTCTTATAATTTTATGTCGTTCCTTGTATCTTAATTATGTCCTTTATGCATGTCTCTTAAAGCGAGAAAAAGTAAGAGCCAGAGAACGTGCAATTTAAGAGGATCACTTTTATTCTAATTTTTAGCAGTAAGTACAGCAACGAATCTATCATGTTCTAAAGATTGCAATTCATGAAGTTCTAGCAATCCTATAAGCCCTACAGTTGAAGCAGGCAATATTTTAAAGCTTTCTTTTTTATTTAGAAAAGCACTCATATCACGCATTCTCTGATCACTTATGTTAAAGGCTCTACCATCTGAATTACGAAGTGCATGCAAGGCTTCTTCTCCATCGAAACTATGCCAATTAATCAGGGGTTCATTGTATTTGGTTTCTTTCACTTTGTCCGGATCCAAATCTTTACAAAAGTCCAGACCCTGGATAAATGAGTCAATAATCGGATTTTTACGAGTAGAAGACGCTCCAATCATTTTAGGAATTCTCGAAGTCTTACCTCTTTTATATAAACTGACAAACCCCCGATGTATACTTGCTAACAAGGTGCCATTGGATACAGGTACTGCACAATACTTTGGAGCATCATTCAGGACCTCATATATCTCAACTGCAACCTGGGAATAGGCAGTAATCTGTAAAGCTCTGTTACTCGCTCCGGGATTGGCGTCATACCATTCATTTCTTTCGGCAAGTTTGCTACTTTTTCTTACAACCTCTTCATAAGTACCAGGTAGTCTTTTAATCACAGCCCCCAATTGCTGCATTTCTTCGATTCTTTCTGTATGATAGGATTGGGGTATATATATGATACATTCGATGTCCGCAAGGCTTGTTGCTAACGCAACCGCTACACCATAATTACCGCATGTGGCGAGTGAGATGGTTGTGTATTGCCTCCGAAGTGCATCGTAAACTTGAGCAAAGGCTATTCTATCTTTTTGCGTGCCAGTAGGATTGTCACCTTCATACTTCAGGAATACCTGACGGATACCAAATTCCCTTTCTATAGCCTTGGCCCGTGTCAGACTTGTATCACCAACCTCAAGGTTCATGATGTCTTCAAAAGACGCTAACCTTTCCGTTAAGGACCGGGAATTGTTTTTAACAATGTCACTTAGTAGCATGGCTTCTGAAGAAACCTTGTTATCCGCGGACTTAACACAATCTCTAATATTCATCGTATCGTATATTCAAACCCATTCTAACCATTTTATTGCTTATTGCGTTCCATATCGCCGGAAAAATCCTCAAAATTTAAAGTGTTAAGTGTTATCCTTAATTAAACCGATCTTTAGCAGTCGATCTCCACTTTGAATGTCAGTCAAACGAGATAGATTATAGGACACGGTTAAGCAGGCAATTTCCTCTGTGTATCAGTCACTTTATCCTAAAGTTGTTCTTAGAAGTACCAAAAGGAGGAGTTTTTAAAATATTACTTACCCATGTTTTGATCAGCTCCCCAACAGTCTTGGGCTGTTATTTAGTAATAAGCTAAATCAGGAATGCGTGCAAGGAATAACTCCATTTTTCCATCTTGATCCCGTGGATAAACTATGACAAATTGATCATTGGGAAGCACACCAATTCCTTGTGTATCTCCTCCATTTACAAATCGACAATCATCAAATATAACTCCTTCAGGGTCCCGACATGGGCATGTCAATTGATCATCAATGATATACGACGGCTGAAATGTCTCACCTCCATCTATAGAAAATGCTCCCATCAATTGAAAACACATATCAGAAGAGCCATTTCTCCTGTCATTCCAAACAACGAGGATTTGCCCTTTGTTGTTAACAGCGATGTTAGGATTGCTGATATCTGACGGATGATGGTTTTCTGGGTCTACTATTACGGGGATACTCCAGTTTTTACCATCCTTAGATGATGAGACGACCACTCTGCAATATCCGCTTACAGCTTCTATCCATGTTATATAAATTGTTTCGTCATCTTTTGAAGTGACCGATGTCATACCTCCACACCCCAGGCATTTTAGCGATTTGACAGGCATATCATGCCCATATGATTGGTGAGTTGCCACCGTATATGGCACAAATTGTTGTCCCTTATCATAGGAGACTAACATTTCAATTTTTCCAACAATTTCATTGCCATCACCCATCCTCAGGTTTGCATAAACATCCATGGGAATACTGTCCAAGTAAAACTTACTGCTACTTACCAGAAGGACTCCTTTATCAGTGAGGTGCATAGACATAGGTGCATTTAATGCTTCGTTTGCAGAAATGGGTAGGAATGTTTTTGGAGAAGAAAAGGAGGCGCCTCCATCGATTGATTGGCTGATTGCCATTACTTCAGGGTGAATATTAGAAGGTTGGGGTTCAATTTCAAATTTTCCGGAAGTATACAATCTGTTGAGAAAAGTGTCTTGTAAATCAGCTACGATAAATTCTCTGTCATAAGCTTTGCTACCCGGTACAACACTTGATTTTGACCATTTTAGCCCTCCATCTGTAGATTTCCATACCGTGAAACCATCATGTAAGGATGCGAAATAAAAGTGTCCGTAGATATCACAGGTAAGAGCGGGATCGCCATCCGGAAATATGCTGGATCCATCCGTCTGATTGAGACTGGCTGCCCATGTGTCACATCCATCAAACGAAGCATAAATTACACTATACTCGATTGAATAGCCTCCATCGGAAATCATGGAAGCCACTACGATATTATTTGATTTTATTGGATTTACGCTTAGCGCTGTTTCAAGATGACTATATGGATGATTAGAAACACCTGAAATTTTAGAAATTATAATTTTATCTTGTTCGCAAGATCCAAGGCTTACCAGGCTTACAAATAACAAAATGTAACTTATGAAAAGCAGGATAATATCTTGAAATGATTTTCTCATTATTCTAATTTTCTCAGCTGCATTTGTAACTCAATAGACCGTTTTATTATGAATATAATAATTTTTAAAAATCAATTTTTCAGTATAAATTCCAGTTTTTCAACCAATTGTTTAGGTTGGTTTCTCATCGGATAATGGTCTCCTTCCATTTTGTATATTTTCCACCCTTTTTCTTTGGCTCGATTAGCTCCTTCCTGAAAGAGCCCTTTACCATCTTTTTGCATGAGGATATAAGACGTCGGAATTTTATTAACCAGTAGATTACTTATCTCCAATGATTCAGTAAATGTTTCGACAGGTTGTGGCACATCAGTCGGTGGTATCGTATCCGTCTCACCCAGAAGGTAAGGGATGTAACCATCTTTTATTTTGGGTGCAATACCTGCATTCCAGGCTTTATCACCATTTATAGATTTTATGCTTTCACCATCTTTGGGTACAAATGCATCTAAGTAAACTAATTGCTTAATTTTTTCAGGAACCTGTTCTGCGACTCCTGATATTACCATTCCTCCATAACTATGACCGACAAGTACTATGTTTTCCAGGTTCTCAAATAGAATAACATTTACGATATCATTAATATGCGTGGTCAAATTTGTCGCCTTATTTCCGAGATGCACTCTTTCACCAAGCCCTGTGAGAGTTGGTCGATATACGATGCTGCCTTTTTTAGTTAAGATTGAATCGACTTTAAAATATTCCCATCCTCCTCCCCATGCGCCATGAACAAAAATGAAAACTTGCCCATTATTTTGTAATTGAAATATACTATTATCTTGGACTTGTTCTTTGCAGGATAAGATTGTTAATATTAGTAGAAATAGTAAGTTTCGTATCATTAATTCTTCTTCTATGAGTTTTATCAAGCGCACACTTATTGGTAAGCTTAAGTTCAAAACATCACAATCGAATTATTCTTCTAATTTTAGAGCAATGCTTTCTTGTCCATTTTGAAGAAGGGTAAAACTTTCGATTGTCCCATCATCATTTGAATTAAAAGTAAGTTGAGCCTCTATCTCTTTTAAATAAAATTTAATTTGAGATAATGGAAAAATGTCCAACAAGTCCTGGCCGGTTGCCTGTGCCTTCATTTGACTGCCTACCTTAGATATAGTTATTATAAATCCTGGAGACAGTTCGTAATTGCCTATATAACCTTCTAAGACATTATCTTCTATCGAGATCTTTTTAATTAAGTCTTCCGTATTAACACCTAAGTCATTCAAAATTTTTATCCCTCCTTCATTGCCAGGGTTTAACTCGACGGACTTCCTGTAATTTTTAATTGCCAGTTCTTTTTCACCAATTTTTAAAAGTGCTTCTCCATAACTATCATAGACATTGAAAGCATCAGGAAAGGCATCAACATTTATTTTTAAGACGGCAATCGCCTTTTTAAGGTCATCTTTCGCTATATAATGGTATCCCAGTTGATTTAACTGACTTTCAGAAAAATTATAATCTTCGGAATGTTGCTCCTTTAAATTTAGATAAGTAAGGTCGAGGCCATGGATGCCATCTTCATCGATGTGGTTTTTTAATATGCTGCCAATCGATGGTTTTATGTTACATCTGTTACCCATTGTTTCTCCCGTTTTCCAATAGATCCAATCGCAATATACTTGTCTGTAGATGTTGTGTCCCGCACCACCATTTGTGACCATTAAAAACCCATCGTTGGTTACCGGGTCAACTCTGAGATATGCATGCCAACCAGTATTGGCACCACCATGTCCCCTTAATACTGCCGAAGTTCCCTGGATGGAATCTACACTATAACCTAATCCATAACTGCCATTAGATGCCGGTGCAGGTTCCATCATATGTAAGATGGTTTCTGCCGACAAGACAGAATTAATATTTCTGGGATTTTTACTTTTGTAAAGACTTGCCCAGGCAAATTTTGAAAAATCTTCAATAGTCGTATGTAATCCGGCAGCAGCCTGAGCTGTAAATAATTCAAAATCAATGACTTCACCAAAATTATTATGTTCCAGCGATGAAGCCTTCATGATCTGCTCATTAATTTTATAACTACTGTTGGTCATGCCAAGCGGATTCAATATATGCTGCTGCATATAATCTTCAAATGTAAGTCCTGTGACTTCTTCGATTATTAGTTGAAGGATAGAAAAACCTCCTCCGGAATATTTCCATTTTGTACCGGGTTCCATTATTATTTCGACTCGCCCCGGTCCATTATTCTTACCATTCAGTGATTCTTCTATGGTAGGCAAGACATCCTCTGAAGACCATCCCGGATAGCCATGTAGTGAGAGGCCGGCAGTATGACTTAGTAATCTTCTAAGCGTGACTTCATTAGCGTCGTATTCGGATTCTGGGAGATGCCATCTCGTAAGGTATTTTTCGGCTGGTGCATCCAAATCAAGCTTGCCTTCTTGTACTAATTTCAGAACTC
>JAJCYJ010000656.1 GCA_029262975.1 Saprospiraceae bacterium | reverse complement strand
ATAATCGACACCTTTCAGAGCATAAAATTCCGGAAAAATTATTTCACAAAGACCCGTATACAAAAACAATCTCCAACCTACTGAAGGCACCTCAGAAAGTATAATTTTATTGAGTTCGGTAGTGATTCGCTCCTGTGATATTATTTTGATCCGCTCCTTATTCCTTTGGATCCCACTGAATGTCTCAGGATCGATATTGAAATTTAACTGACTTGCAAAACGAATCGCACGCATCATCCTCAGTGGATCATCCGAAAATGTTTTATCCGGATCTCCTGGTGTCCTAATGACTCCGGACTTCAAATCTTCCCTACCATTAAAGGGATCTAAAAACTGTCCATAATCAGATCCACTGATCTTGATGGCCATAGCATTGATACTAAAGTCGCGACGGTCCTGATCGTCCTCCAAAGTCCCTGTAGCCACACTTGGATTTCGACTTTCTTCACTATAAGATTCTTTCCTGGCGCCAACGAATTCTATCTCTACATCCTGGTATAAGATCATGGCTGTACCATATCTTTTAAAGATCTGCGGAGGTCGACATCCCAGAATCTTTGCGACTTCAAGAGCCAATTTTATACCATCTCCTACAGTGACAATATCCATGTCTTTTGTAGGTCGATTAAGGTACTTGTCTCTGACATATCCTCCGATAAGATAGCTATCTAAACCCAGGGCATCCGACACTTTTCTGATCGTTGTTACGATGTGTTCTTCAATCTTATTTAAGGAAATATCCAAGAGGCGCTCGTTTTAATAAGAATGAGTTATGCGAACAGCAGGTTTGGAGCGTATCGTTCTTCTATTTCGTCCAAAACGGCATAGAGTATTTCCGGATCGTGTTCTGTTACAAGAATGCTTCTGAATTTCTTTATTTCGGGCAAGCCCCGAAAGTAATTGCTGTAGTGACGTCTCATTTCAAGTATTCCTAACTTTTCACCTTTCCATTCTATGCTATGTCTTAAGTGAGTTTTTGCAGCATTCACTTTTTCTGAAGTTGTTGGTGGCGACAGAATTTCTCCTGTCTTGAAGTAATGTTTGATTTCTCTGAATATCCAGGGATTTCCGATACTCGCTCTTCCTATCATTATTCCGTCTACGCCATATTTTTTCCTATAACTCATAGCTTTTTCAGGACTATCAATATCACCATTTCCAATAATAGGAATGTGGACTCTGGGATTCTCCTTGACATCTCTTATATAAGACCAGTCCGCTTCTCCTTTATACATTTGCTTTCTGGTACGACCATGAATAGCCAAAGCTTTTATGCCTACATCCTGTAGTCTTTCTGCTACTTCAGATATTTTTATGGTGTGATCATCCCATCCCAGCCGGGTCTTAACTGTAACCGGCAAATTTGTAGATTTGACAATTGCCTCTGTTAAGGCTACCATTTTGGGAATATCCTGAAGTATTCCTGCTCCAGCCATTTTACATACGACCTTCTTTACCGGACATCCAAAATTTATATCCAAAACCTCTGGGTTTGCTTCTTCCACGATTTCAGCAGCACGTCTCATGGAATCCAATTGGGCACCAAAAATCTGTATCCCTATTGGCCGTTCTTCATCATAAATATCCAACTTTTGAACGCTTTTGGTTGCATCCCTAATCAGGCCCTCTACTGAGATAAACTCAGTATACATCATATCACATCCTTCTTTTTTGCATAAGGCCCTGAAAGGAGGATCAGATACATCTTCCATAGGTGCCAGGAGCAAAGGAAATTCTTCGAAGGATATGTTACCTATTTTAACCACACTTTAGTTTCATTTGAATCTGCAAAGGTATGAGATATCTATAAATGATCCAGTGTAGAATTTCTTAATCAATAATCTACGAATATATCTGTATACCAGCATTTTATATATAAATATATTGTTTAATATAAAATATTTTAATTATATTTAAATTTTAATTTTCTGTTAAGAAATGGATAGTCACATATCTTTTTTGTGAATTATAGAGTTATATACACAATTAGATAGTTTTTTCATACAATTCGGCAAAGAAGCTTACTCATAGTAAGCTTCTTTTTTTTGCTTTAGCTTTCATGTTGTTATCGGTCAGGACAAGCATCTCTATTTGATGTATTTCAATATCCTGATCAAAAGGGTGACTATCAGACTCAGTAAAATCATAGTTGTAAGCGGAAAATAAAATTTAAAGTTCTCCTTCTCTATTTTAAAATCTCCTGGAAGATTTCCTATCCATTTCAGTTTATCTCCTGAGAAATAAATAATGATGCCGACGAGCACTAATGCTATCCCAGCAAAAATCAACCATTTTCCAACGCTTGGATTCATCCCTGATAAGCTTATTTCCAAAGTTGTTCTGGATAACGTCCACTACTAATTAATCTCAGGATACGTTCTTGAACGAAGGGTTTATCTTCCTGATAGGTAACACCAAACCAATCTTCATTGCAGTGCACCACGTCCACACCTTTTTTTCCTGAAATAATCAAGTGCTCTATCAGTAATGGAATGAAAAACTCCGATTTGGGTTCATGACCTCGAGACTCAAGAAAACTTTTGAATTCTGCTTCGCAAAATTTAAAATAATCTGGGTAAAAACCCCAAAAATTCATGGATACGATTGTATCTGGAGATAAGAATTCTGTTTGATCATCTGCCCGGTACATTATTTTACCACCAGGATCAAAACCAATCTTCAATGTTTCTTCGATGCTTATGAGTTGCCCGCTTTCATTCGTCTTGCATACTCCCCTATTGACAGTGCCGTGTTCGCTCAACGTGTTTTGAAGATAATATCCAAGCAAAACGTAGTTCTTAGAAGTGCTCTGTTCCAAAGATTGTTTAATTGCTATGTAAGCATCTCGTCCATAAAAGTCATCAGCGTTAATGACAACAAAAGGTTCTTTTATAACATCCCTGGCTACCCAAACGGCATGTGCTGTTCCCCATGGCTTTTTCCTGGCCGGATCATAATTCACACTATTGGGAACATCTTCTATTTTTTGAAAAACGTATTCAATATCAACTAAGTCTTCAAATTTTCCTTTGAAAAAAGCTTTAAAATCCTCACTAAAACTTTCTCGAATCACAAAGACAATTTTGCCGAACCCCGCGTTAACTGCATCATAGATGCTATAATCAAGTAAGGTCTCCCCATTGGGACCAAAAGCATCCATTTGCTTAAGACCACCATATCTGCTACCCATTCCGGCTGCTAAGACTAATAATGTTGGTTTCACATCTATCTATTTCTGCAAATATGAATATTCAAATCAACATATTAAAGTAATTCAATATTTGTATTGCTTTTTGGTACATAAATTGAACACACATGCATATATTAACTAAGAGTCAATAGAATACGAATAACATATATTTAATAGTACAACTCTTCAAATAATATGAATGAAGAAAGATGTAGAGGACAGAAATAGGCCTTTATATTCTTGAGAAAACACTAAATTTGAAGATTGTGATTTGTTATACAAAGATTAGCCTTATGTCTTACAAATATTTATGGAAGTTTTAGGCAAAGTGTATGAAACATGTAGTAATTTTGTCATGTTTTAACGAAATTGACTTTCGGTAATTAAAGATAGAATATTTCATATTACGGATATTTGTTATGTATATTTGACTGATACATTGAGTTTTATAAGAAATGAAGTGGATTTTTTTTACTTTTTGTGCTTGTTTAATCATTTTGGGCTGTTCCAAAGACGTTGCGTCTGACCAGGTTCAGGTAGATCTTGACATCAAGAGATTGATATCAAATGCCTCCCCATCAGGTAACTATCGCTATTATATTGTACCAACAGATTCTGAACTCAGTGAATTTCCCCAGGACTCACGTAATCCTCTTACCCCAGCTAAAGTTGAACTGGGTAAAATGCTTTTTTACGAGACTTCTTTTGCAACCACAGCTAAATTTAATTCAGGAATGGGGACTTATTCCTGTTCAAGTTGCCACATACCCGAAGCAGGATTTAGACCAGGAGCACCGCAAGGTGTAGCTGACGGGGGGAAGGGTTTTGGAATCAATGGAGAAGGAAGGTTAAGAAAAAGTGATTACAAGGAAAGTGATCTTGATGTACAAAGTGCTCGTCCATTTAATCTGATTAATGTGGCATATGTCACTAATACATTTTGGAATGGTCAATTTGGGGGTGGCGGTGTAAATAAGGAAACTGAGGAAGTTTGGGATTTAAGAGAGGATACAGAAAGAAATAAACTGGGATATGCTGCTCTTGAAACACAGAACATTGAAGGTGTCGCATCGCATCGGTTTGAATATTCACCAGAATCTATAGAACAATATGGATACAGGAAGATGTTTGACGATGCATTTCCAGAAGTAAGAGATGAACAACGCTACTCATTATTTACGGCGTCATTGGCTCTTTCTGCATTTTTAAGAACGATCAATTCATCCCAAGCTCCTTTTCAAAAATGGTTAAAGGGTGATCTTGGAGCCATGACCGATCAACAAAAGATAGGGGCAAGTTTATTTTTTGAGAAGGCAAGATGCGCCAGTTGTCATTACGAACCTAACCTCGGGTCAATGGAATTCCATACTTTAGGTGTCAAGGATATGTACCAACGTACAAGTTTCAATGCCTCAAGTGATGATCGCAGAAACCTTGGAAGAGGCGGATTTACTTTGAAAGATGAGGATATGTTCAAATTTAGGGTCCCTCCTATTTACAATATGGGCGATTCTCCATTTTATTTCCATGGTGCAAGTAAGCTGACTTTAGAACAAGTCATAGATTATAAAATTCAGGCAACTTCAGAAAATCCAAATATTTCGGACAATTTACTTTCTGAAAAATTCAAGCCTATAGATATAACTGAAGAAGAGCGTGCCGCTTTACTCAGTTTTGTTACCTATGCTCTGCGAGATCCAAATCTTATCAGATTTAAACCAGATGCTGTATTATCGGGTAATTGTTTCCCTAATAATGACTATGACTCTAAGGTTGATTTAGGTTGTCTCTAATCTTTAAGTCATTCTCCATTAAAAATCATCTATCATAGGATCAAAGTCAGGCTGATAGTACCAGGCACTGGAAGAAACTTCACTTCTTATTTTCTTTAGATATTCTATGAGATCATATTCACCACACTCAAAGGTGATAATTACACGTACACCTTCTTCAAAGTCAATTAGAGACATCTCGTATCCCTCTCCTGATAAACGCTCTAACATGTTTTGAGCATTGGTCCGCTTTTTAAATGATCCAACGGTAATTTTACATCCTTCGTTAATTATTTCTTGCGTGAGAACATCCTTGTACTTATTCAACACATCATTGTTAAAAATATCCGATACTTCTGGTTCTTGTTCCGGGTTTACAAAGTCTTTTATTTTTTCAACAGGAATAACCGGGTCAGATTTCATGACCACAGATTCTTCTGCTGAACAGTATTTGAATAGAATGACAATACCGATAGTACCGGCAATTAAAAGAAATAAAGGAATAATATAATTAATCCATCGATTTGATTGATCTGAATAAGTTATTTTTTCACCTTTCCTACTCGAGTAACCTGACCGAACATCTTCATTTTCAAGAATGATAGGCCTGGTTAATTCATCCAAATTGGCTGCAGTTGTAAGATTGATCCCAGGTAAATATTGTTGGAACTGCCTGGATTCGGATTCGTTCTGTTCTAAAACAATATCTGAACCTTTTTGACTTATACGTCCTATTCCTTGAAGCACTATATAGTTATGTATGTCAAAATCCAATGATATCTTCGTAAAACATGCTTCTAATTCACTTTTTTCTTCTACTGAAATAAGC
>JAJCYJ010000655.1 GCA_029262975.1 Saprospiraceae bacterium | reverse complement strand
AAAAGGAAAAAAACAAGCGTTGGCTCACGGTATAAATCACGGATCGACGGAATGGATAGTAACTACAGATGCCGATTGTTTTCTGGAAAGCAGTCTATGGCTGAAAGAATTGATGAATGAGCATGCACAATCCGACGCTATCCTCGGATATAGTCCCATGATAAAATCAAATGGTGGGTTATTAGAAAACTTGATTTCATATGAGACATGGTACATCGCTGTGCAATACATGAGTGCTGCTCGAATGAACAGGGCCTATATGGGCGTCGGGCGAAACATGGCTTTTAGAAAAAGTATTTATGCTTCAGTAGGAGGATACAAAAGTCACGAACATATTAAAAGTGGAGACGATGATCTTTTTATCGCTTCTCTCAATCATAAAACGAGGTTTAGAATTGTCACTTCCATTGCATCGCGTGTGTGGACGTATCCAAAATCTTCTATTAGTGCTTATTGGCAGCAAAAGAGAAGACATCTGACAACCGCCCCTCATTACAAGTTGAAAACAAGCATTTGGTTATCGGTTCTTTACCTGAGTCAATTGTTTTGGTACATTTCAGTTATTGGGTTGAGCATCGTGTATCCATGGGTGCTATTGCTGTTCCTACTTCGAGGGTTAATCATCGTGTATCGCAGTTACCGACCAGGAAAAGAAGTGCTACTGAATCCGACTTATCTATTTGCTCCTTTTTATGATTTGATACTTTGTCTCTTTTATTTGTTCCTGAGTTTTACTTTTGTCGTGCCGCGCAAAGAATGGTGATCCCTTCCGGTTCAATCTTCGACTAACAATAATTATGGAAACAGTACAAAAGTATTTCACAGACTTAACAGCTACACAAAAAGAGCAACTCGGAGCCTTATTCGAATTATACCAGGATTGGAACAGCAAGATCAATGTGATCTCACGCAAAGACATTGACAACCTATATCTCCATCATGTCTTGCATTCTATGGTGATTGCTAAGTGGATAACATTTAAGCCTGGAACAAAGATCCTGGATGTCGGCTGTGGTGGCGGTTTCCCCGGCATCCCCTTAGCCATTTTATTTCCCGAAGTTGACTTTCATCTTGTCGATAGTGTCAGAAAAAAATTGACTGTTGTCAATGCTGTAGCAGAATCAACAGGCTTGTCCAATATCCGAACCACACACATCAGGGCGGAAGAGTTACAAACTAAATATGATTTTGTAATGACACGAGCCGTTGCTCCGATTCCGACCCAACTCCAGTGGACCAGAAAAAACATATCCAAAAAGCACAAGAACTCAATCCCGAATGGCTTAATCGCTTTAAAAGGCGGTGATCTGGATGCAGAAGTTAATCCCCTTAAAAAGAAGGAGTATCTCGAATGTACACCGATCAGTGATTATTATGACGAGCCTTTTTTTGAGCAGAAGTATATAGTGTATGTGCAGGGGTAGTTGGAGAGGTTAGCCTATCTTAAAATGCTGGATTTGGTTATATTTTTCGTTATGATAAGTAGAAAATTGAGTCTCCATGTTTTTTGACATTGAAAATCAATTGGCTTAAAATCACCATTACAATATAAGTCCGTTGTATGTAATCTACGGACAAGGTAAGAAGCGACAGAACCTCCTGTGGAGCAGTTGAAAAGCAACCTTTGTGTCAGCCCCTACCCAGCCACCTCATACTCTTTTAATTAAACCAATAAGAAACAACAAGACTACAGCTCCTATTACGGCTGTTACAACACTTGCCAGACTAAAGCCTCCTGTGGTAGCTCCAGCTATACCCAGTTGACCTCCAAGCCATCCGCCTAAAAAGCTTCCTACAATTCCCACGACAATGTTTCCTAGCGTTCCAAATCCATGACCTTTTACTATCTGTCCGGCAAGCCATCCTGCGACCGCGCCTAGTAGCATCCAAATTAAAATTTGTTCTAATGACATACTTGTGCTATTTTGAAATTTACTATACAATAAGGTTTTCAAGATATCCTTATTATCACATAATAAGAATTATAAATGGTAGTCCGGTGAAAGGGCCACTAAGCGTCTTCACAACGTTGGGTTTCACACCTGTAATGCAAATGCCAGCTTTACTAAATTTTTAAAGTTTCGTAAAGTTAACTATCTCTATGTGCAGTCTCAAAAAGCCCGAATAGCCCGTACATTTCTTACATCACCTTTAGCCCCGTTTCCACTTGTGTCACCTCTGGTGAAAATTGCATAAAATGCCGTGGCAGCCAGGTTCTCTGTACTTGACCAATACGTTCCTTCAGAAGCAAGAAGCACATGGCCTCCTGCGTCCAGGGCCTTATTCACATGAAACCGATTATGCCAGAGTATGTTGAGCTCATCCCAGGAAGGGACATACCAGGCAAAACTAAAATTAGATCTGACCCAATCTTTTGCTGGACTATTTACCATTTGATTTGTATTAAAAGCTCCATCCCAAGTTCGGTTAGCCCCTGTAAGGTTGGACAGGGATTGCCATTTTTCAGCGCTTTCAGTTTTTGATACTATGAGTCCATGTTGTTTTCCATCTTCACCATCATAAATATGAAATACTATACCCCCTAATACGTCCTGCCCTATATGTGAAGGACGCTCAAATGTAGCTGAATCCCTTACTACCAAAGTCCCGCTTAATGTTCTGACTACAATCTTTGTAGAAGTTGTATCCACATCCAACGATGATATCCTGGCATTGCCAGATATTACAAGTTGCTGACCAGTGATGCCATTTGCAAATGCAATGATTGCAAGGCCTATTATTATAATTACTTTTTTCATTTGAGTACTGTTGATGTTATTAAATAAGAAACAGGAGTTTAACTTTCTATATTGGTCATAGAACTATCAAAAGGCACGGACGGCACGAACCCTCTTTTCTTGAGACTTAGCAAAATTTCGGTTTGTGTCTCCGGTGAAGAATTGAAAAGCATATACCAGGGATGAGCCATTTTCAGTACTGGAAAAATAGATGCCGCTACCATTCAAACTTGTAAAGCCTCCTTGATTTAATGCCTCAGCCACATAAAATCGATTGTGCCAGAGAATACTCAATTCATCTATTGACGGTAAAAACCAGTCCGAACTGAAATTTGTGGTAATCCAATTCTTAGCCGGGCTATTGGTCATCTGATCAGTATTATACACCCCATCCCAAGAACGGCCTGCTCCTGTAAACGAAGATGAATTTTGCCATTTAGCAGAAGTCTCTGTTTTAGAAACGATAAGACCATGTGTCTGCAGATCAGATCCTGTATAAACATAATAAACTATTCCTCCTAAAGTGTCCTGGCCTAAATAGAATGTTTGTACACAATCCGGACAATCACGAAGGGTTTCCACTTCTCTGACTGCAAGGGTGCTATCCTCCTGAAGAACTAATATTTTAGTGTATGTACTGTCGGTATCCATTGTAAGTATCTGGACACTTCCATTTACTTCAATATTCTGAGCGACTACTATAGCCTGCAACCCCAGAAATCCTACGATACAACACAAGATCTTAAACAGTTGTGGCCTTAGGGCATTGATGGGTATTTGTTTAAATATTTTCATGTTTTAAAAATTAGAATGAGCAGTATATGTTTTGTCTTTTAGTAATAAATCCTTATACGCTTTAATTAGAAATCATTTTTAAAATGATCTTATAGCACGAACTCTTCTTAAAGATGTTTTTCCAATATTAATAAGAACATCTCCCTCAGAAAACCGGTACATCGAAGCTTCGGTACTATTTCTTTCTGTACTGGTCCAGTACTCACCAATTCGGGTGATGAGGGTAAAGCCTCCATCGTGCATTGCCTTGTTGACACGGAATCTATTATGAAAGAGATAGGTCAGTTCGTCGGTTGATGGCAAATACCATTCAGTTCCAAAATTGGTCGTAACCCAATCTTTTGCCGGACTGTCAGTCATCAAAGCCATATTAAACTGGCCATCCCAGGTCCTTACTGCACCGGTAACAGTAGGTGTTACTTGCCATCGCGCAGAACCGTTTTCAGATTTGGATACGATCAACCCATGTACCAGGCTGTCCGCACCGATGTATATATAAAACACTATTCCGCCAAGTGTGTCCTTGCCCAGGTATAAAGTAGGGTGATTGATTCTTGATGTCGGACAAATAATACTCGTTACATCCTGAATTGATAATATACTGTCGGGTCCAGAGACTACAATATCTGTTGACATAGTATCGGCATTTATCTCGGTGATTTTAACATTTCCGTCTACATCCAAATTCTGAGCAGAAATTTCTCCACATAGAAACATCAGGAGTGCTGTGGTTATACTTAGCATTCTAATTACAATCCTGTTGTACAGGTTTGATTGTTGATGATTATTTTTCATATTCATTTAGATTTCATTCTCTTGTTAATTATTAAACAGACCATATTATACTTTTTGTAATATCCATTCAGGTGTTTAATACCCCTAATTCAAATCCCCTTCTTACCATACCGGCTGTATTTTTGACACACCATTTTTGCATAATATTTTTGCGATGTGAAATGGCAGTGTGTGGCGAAATAAATAGACTCAACGCTATTTCATTTATTGTATACTCATTTGCAATGAGTAACAGAACTTCTTCTTCTCTCCTCGAAATGTTATTCTGATATCCTTTAGTTTTCATAGTTATAATGCATTGCTTTTAATAATTTTCGTGATTCCGACTCGCTACCTTATCCAGTCCTCTAATAGCAGGGTGAAAATCGATCACCCTGCCTTCCGTCTGTAGGTCATAAATAACCCAACAGCCTTTACTCAAAATTGAATGATGAAAAAAGAATAATGAAGAATTAGTAGGGTGAATGGTATCACCCGGTCAGCCTAATTTTTATAAATAACTGGTTATCAATATTTTACACCAGGGTGAAATCCATCACCCTCTACGACTGCAAAATCATTGTATGAATTTTGTAACAGTTGGTAACAAAAGAACTTTACAATTATGACTTAGATGAGTCCCCACTCCTGGGCTATATTTACTGCTGACGATCGGTTGTTCGTATTCAACTTGTTATAGATCTTTTTCAGGTGTGTCTTAATCGTATTTCTGCTAAGATGAAGATCGTCAGCAATCTTCTGGTTATTCTTTCCTTCTGCGAGAAGCTGTAATATTTCAATTTCCCGTATCGACAGAGGATTATTGTAATAATGTTCTGGTGCCTTGAGTTCATTTTTCTGAGCCCGGTTCACAAGAGCTTCGTATGCATGTTTTGCGTGATTGACATTTTTTTTCAATTCAGAAACCTGGGTTTTTAAGTTCACGTTTTGATCTTTGGCGACCTGTAGATCGCCGACTTGAATTTTGGCCGCAATAAAAGCCCCTATACCGACAAGAAATAATTCAACGATAAACGCGACGATTATTAGATCAACACTAGCGGGCCAATGGATTTGATTTCTCATATGACTATCGCCGATCATTATAAAAGTGAGTACCAGTAGCGTACCAGATATTAACCAACGCATCGGCACATTGGATTTGACACTATAAATGGCCGCAATTATAAAAGTTACCACCGTGCCATAAGTTATTATATCCGTGACAATAAAAAAGATTGATATGTTTTTAGATAAAGGCCAATAGAATATAAAGGATATCAAAGTCAGTAAAATAAGCACATTAAATGCCCATCGAATAGATTTCTTCAATTTAGACTTTTGAAGTATACTGCGTGTATACCCAAGGAATCCCAGCATGAAGATCCAATTTATTGGGTGGGCCAGGGTTAATACAAACTCAGGGTTCTGTGGAAAAATATGTGCACTCAACCAATTAGATTCGAGTCCTAGATAAAGACCCGTAGTAATTACATAAAATGCAAAAATAAATGGTGTTTTATCCCGAAATACAACACCACATATGATGCTTAAAAGAATATAAATAACGGAGAATGCAAAGTATCCGATTAAAAGCATGTTTTTCTGCCGTAGATAAGTTGTCAGTCCCTCACGATTAAATAATACTAATTCGTCTGAACGCCACATGTCAAATTCTGAGTACAGGTAGAGTTCTTTCGTTCCACTGAATTCTGAAATTTTGAAAATGGCATCTTCTGATGGATAGGCCCGTTGATCAATAGGTGTATCATATTGATATGACTGACCCTGCCAACGACCCAAGCTATCAAGGTCATATAGTGTATGGGTATCACTATAGTTACTTAATCTTGAAGTCAAAAACAAATCTCCAAAAGACTCTTCTGACTTGATTGAAAATCGCAACCATCTTGATGATTGCAGCCGTTTTAATTTGGCAGATAAAAGGGGTTGCCATTCCAGTGTGTCAAGATTGGAAGGATTTGAAGATTGTCCCGTTTCTGAAATTAATATTTCACAGTCTTTCTTGATTTCTGTCCTGCTCATTTCATCTGTGATGACAATTGACAATTCAGATGGTGCGGAAAAACTTTTAGAGTTTGCTAAGATTACAAAGAAAAATATGACAAGTGTACGATTTGACAAAACCTACAGCCCCAAGATTAATGATACTCTAATATACGGAATCAACATTAAAATATATCTGGAATTACTTCTTCAAAGGATTGTATACAGATCTCAACACAAGTCATTGGTAATCCTATTTATGATGGGGCGAAAAAATTCCATCATATTCTAATAACAACCAAATGAATAGTTTATCCAAGCATGGACCAACCATGACCTTCCTTAAGCCGTATACTAATCAAAGAATCCAAATGAATGGATTATGGGTGGTTGTACTGATTCCGCATCTCCTGCTCATCCATTGTACCGATCCTGTAAATTATACTGGTCAACTTCAATACTGCCATTTAAGACAAGATGTTACAGTCATTTCTGGAGAGACACGTAATAGCAGTTGCAGTTATTTTAATGTTTATTATTATAAAAATGATATCTATCGTACCTGTGTATGTTGTCTGTGTAACAAAGCCTTCTTCGCACTTAATTGTGACAACGAACCGCTTTGTATTCCCTTTTCTCCGAAGTGCATGGATAAGTTTATGGAAGAGGCGGAGTATTTATTTGGCCTGGAGGATAAGGGATGAAATAAAAGAACCAGTCAATTTGAGCCCTAATAGCTTTGCGAATAATGTGCCCCCAGCTTCAAAGCGAATGATCTACTCTCGAGGATATACCTATAATTAAGTATATGTTTAACCAGACGAAACCAAATCTTGATATTTTCTATTAATCTTGTTACATTGCAGGAATGACTTTACGTTTTATGAAGATCGAGTTAGAATTCTAACAGAACATCCGCTTTTATGTAAATGTTATTTTATCTAAATCAAAATATTTGCTGCCAACTAATCAAAATAGAATGAGAAGTCTATCCGAGTTTTATGATTCCACACCAAGTCTGAAAGAAAAATACGGCCTCCTAATAGCAGATTATGGCCTGCCATCAAAAGTTTTTTTGTTGGAAGGTCAAGTCGAGAATTTTGATCATGAAGGAAAACCATTATCCAACACACATGCCTTTGCCTTCGTTTATGATGATTTTCACGATCCGCGTACAACAGTCTATGCCCATAGAAAGTCTATAAAAAAAGTTTGGGGCAAACCTAGTTTGCCCAATCAGCCAATAACAGAAATCCCTTTTACAATCGAGTCACACGAATTTTTACACCGTCGTAGTATTGGTGGATCGCCGGGCATGATATCGGAGGATGCCGGACTGATACAACAACTTGGAGAATCTCTAGACTTCAGTCATTCAAACCCGACTCCAAATACAGTTGTCTTTACAATTCCGAAATGCCCCAAAGCGTATATCATTCCTTTGATCACTTTCGAGGATCAATATGAAGATGACGAAGCAGATCTTCTTGCCCTTAAATTAGAATCTGATGGATCTTTTTCTCTTCAACTTAAGACTCCTATACAAGAAAAAGATATAATGTCAAAATGGCTTACAGAACTCGGAATAGCATTCGATGTATCTTAATTTGCTAGCATATTGTAGTTTCCAGCTGTTGGTAGTTTTTCTCACTTGACTTCAATCTAATCATGAAATCATTATTGAAATACGTGTCTGCACATTCTAAAATAAGGACCACGTAGCGACACCTCATTCTTTAGTCCTTTTAAGAATCGATAGTGGTGATACCCGCTGAAATTGATTAACTGTATCATAATCACCTTCCCATACGTTTCTTTACTTGTTCAATCATTCGCTCCGAGTAGGCAAAATATCCTTCTTTCGTAAATAAGTCTGCTCTATATTTTTTAGAGTTTTCTAATTTGCTTATATCGACAACCCTAAACGCTACAAAATCTATGTTGGAGAATGCGCTCAGTTCATTCTGGTCTACAGATACGTAGTCAATTCTAATTTCAAAATTGCTGTCTGTCGAAAATTTATGATACAACGCTTTACCCGGACCGCGATATTCCAACAAAAATTGTGAAGCTTTATAGCCCATATTTTCTGCTTTCCTGGCTATCTCCACTGGATAGATGTAGCCACTGTTTAGTCCAGGCATATGTATACTTACCGTTTCAATGTCTGAGGCAAATTTAAGTTGCTCATCCATATGATCATTTGTACATGAGATGATCATTAAGCAATTTATTAACATTACAATCGATACAATTATAAAGCTGGGTTTTCTTGATGGTGAATAAATCATGGTCAAACGTTTAGATATGGAAGATTGAAAAAATCCGATTTGAAGAAATTGATGGGACTGGCCAAGTGATGTGCCTTTTAGCAAAAAGGTGATGTAACGATCTTTACAAGATATTTGATTAATTGCAAAGTTGTCCGCTGTATATTCATGATTGGCCTTTAAATCGTTTCTCAATAAGAGGAAAAAAGGATTCCACCAATGAAATATGAAGATGACCTGGCAAATGAGCCGATCCAAACTATGATAATGTCGGGCATGACAAATCTCATGATGCAGGATCGAAAGGGGAATTCCACTTCGATGCATTTGACTCGAAATAAAAAGTCTGTTGAAAAATGAGAATGGCGTGTTCGTATCATCTACTACGATTATCCGCATTCCTTTAAAATTGGAAACAGGGCAATTGAAAACTAATTGAATTAACTGAAATATCGAGAATAGGAAATAGAAAATGACAAACGTAGTAATTACAAAGTAGATGAGCGGAATCAAAGATGACAGCATATAGATATTTTCATCAGGAGTCTCCATTATGGGAAAATAATTCTGTTCTAAAGTGGATGCTTTTGTTATAATTCCATTTAAGAATGGATCTATTGTCGTGGCAGCTGTCGTTACAGAACTTGGGACAAGTGGCACCAATGCAGAGGCGACAACGCTCAATAACATAAAGAATCGATTGAAGAAAAAAGACTTATACTTAGCAAGTAATAGTCTATATAATCCAAAGGATATACCCATGCATATGAAGCTTTTGATGAAGTAGATGATCATTTTCCTTTCCTGTCAGATTTAGATTTATATACATTTTTCAATTGTTCAAGTTCTTCTTTTGTTAAGTCCATTTCTTCTGAAAAAAAAGAGACAAACTGTGAAGGACTGTTATCAAAAAAACCGTGAATCAAATTGCGCATCTTGAATTTTAAAAATTTGTGCTTGCTGATTACAGAATAATATTGCCTGATGCTCCCGGCCATTTTATAAGAGACAAAACCCTTATCTATAACTCTTTTGAGGATTGTGGCTAATGTCGTCTTGGCAGGCCGTGGTTCCTCATAAGCATCCAGGATATCTTTCATATAGGTCGGTTCTTGCGCCCATATGATTTGCAATACCTTTTCTTCCGCCTTAGTCAATTCATTCATTCTATAAATATAGAACATATTCTACAAACATAGAATCGAATAAGTGTTAAAAGTTTGACACCTTAGTAGTCAATAAAATGCAATTCAATTTAAATTCGGCACTTGACAATTCAATTGACACATTTTTGAAAGATTTAAAAATGTCGCCAACTGCATCATTTCTGATCTAGTATCTAAGTGATCACTACAGGATTTAAATAGTCTACACCTTTGGCGCTTTCATCTCTACTATCTTTTATCCCAATAATTGTATTATCGGATTCATTATTTTTACCTTTCCCGATCTCACAACTAAGTATAAATCAACAGATGATTAGTGAATGGTTAAACATATCAATATTATCAATTGCCAACTATGACTTGACCCTTGGAGCTGCTCTTGGATGTTTTTTTTCTTTGATTGTCGTTCTTGCCATTAATCGTCTTTTCTTAATCGCTCTGGGCAAGTATAGCAAGCGGCATAAGTTTGATGCCCATCTCACTAGATTCATAAGACGTACCTTTTTTCTGGGCTGTTTGATCTTATTGATCATCCTGTGTATGTTGAGTTTGCATCTTAACCCTCCCATTTATTTGACGGATTCGACTGAAACGCGACTTACCTACCGCAATATTCTAATCGCTGCTCTTTTGATTGTGATCGCACGTATCGCCGACAAACTAATTTCCTCCCGCCTGCTGGAAGAGTTAGAATCTCAAACTCAAAGAGATATATATAAAGATCAATACGGTAAAAAAAGTCAATCAAATATCACCCGTATCGTACAGTACGCCCTGGGCATTATTGTCGCTACATTTCTCATCAGACAATTTGACCTCGATCATACTTTTCAATTTGGAGAAAATCAGTCGGTTTCTATTTCAATCACTGAGGTACTCCTGTTTTTTCTAATTATCCTCGTTGCAAGATTACTTCTTTGGCTGACCGTAAATCTGTTTTTATATGGTTGGTATAAAAGGGAAAAAATAGATCTGGGCAAACAATATGCCTATAACCAATTATTGGCCTACATCGTCTATTTTTTTGCGATCATATTCGCCGTCCAGTCAATGGGGATCAAGCTCACTTTGCTCTTAGCAGGTGCGGCAGCATTACTCGTGGGTGTGGGTATAGCACTCCAACAAGTGATCAGTGATTTCTTCAGTGGATTGGTCATTCTATTCGAACGCTCGGTGGAAGTAGGAGATTTTCTTGATTTTGGTGCTTATCGCGGGACCATAAAAAAAATTGGTCTTCGAGCTTCTATTGTGGAAACTCTTGAAAGAAAAGAAGTTATCATCCCTAATTCTCATCTTGTCAATGATCGGGTTACTAACTGGACCCGAACCCGAATGACTACCCGGTTTGACGTTTCCGTTGGTACAGCCTATGGTTCGGATACAACATTGGTAAAGAGATTGTTATTGGAAGCAGCTAATGCTACTGACGGCGTCATGAAAAATCCTCCTGCCTTTGTTCGGTTTATGGATTTTGGTGCTAGTTCTCTGGATTTTAAGGTTTATTTTTTCTCCGACAAAGTGAGAAATATAGAAGACATCAAAAGTAACCTGAGATTTAGGATTGATGATATATTCAGGGAGCACAATATCAGTATCCCATTCCCGCAAAGAGATTTATGGTTCAAAAACCAAGGGCCAGATCTTCCTTCCTAAATGACCACGATGCCAGGCTTGTTCATATTTGAGCATTTAATTGTAAATTATGTGATCTTTGTGACCCTTTTCAACGTTATGTTTGTATTGCACTTAATTT
>JAJCYJ010000654.1 GCA_029262975.1 Saprospiraceae bacterium | reverse complement strand
GTTCAATGATTGGCTTGTCATGTATGGGCACAAGGGGTTTTGGTAAAACGTTTGTGAATGGCTCCATGCGGGAGCCCCTCCCGCCCGCCATAATCACCACTGGAACATCCAACGCTTGACGGATTCTCTTCTTGCCATTATTGAATACTTTGGCCCAGATCAGCACATCTACCACAACTTTATTTTGATTTACGATTGGTATTATATCGAATTTGTGTTTTATAAATAATTTTTTTGCTTTATCAATACTATAACTTCCCTCAACCAAGACGGTTGGTTTTGGTTGATAAATGCCCTCAATAGTATCGTTCAGAACAGCACCACTTAGAATCGCTTTGCGCAGATTTCCATCACTTAGTGTACCCAACAGTATATTTTTTTTATTCGCAACAATAAGACTTTTTTCACCACTTTGGCTGAGTTTCTTTAAAGCCAATTTTATGGTGATATCTGGTAAAATTATAAGGTCTTTCATAGATTGTAGAATTCTTTCTTAAGTCCTTCAGGGTGTGGTTGGTTATTTAGAACATCGATGATTTTTTCTGTTGCACACCCATCGCCATAAGGGTTTTGAACTTTCATCAATCTTTCCTGAAAATCTTTACTGTAAAGTTTCTCTATCGCTTTATTAATTGTTTTTGGATTGGGTTCGCAATCAATTACACTGTCAGCCTCCAGTCGTCCCTTTTGTCTATCTCCAATATTGATTGTCCCAATTTTGAATGTTGGTGCTTCAGTTAGTCCACTGGAAGAATTCCCAACTACAGCATCAACAAATTGTAGAGTTGATAAATAATTCAAAGACCCCATAGAAGCAAAGGAAATCGATCTATCCCTACGCACTAAAACAAAATCAGCAATCATTTGTTTAATGATACGACCTTCCGTATCTGCGTTGGGCTCAGTGAAAATTAACTTAACGTCTTCCAATTTATCAAGAACGTCCAGAAGCGCCTGGAAGCTTTGCTTAGAAGTATTCTTTTCAAGTGTAGCAGGGTGATAAGTAACTAGCAGGTTTTTGTTCCCAAACTTAAATCCTATTGATTTTTCAAGTTTAGTCTTGCCTAATAACACTGTTTTATTTATACAATCAACACCCATACCGCCAACCAAATGCACCCTCCTGGGATCTTCACCAAGTTGAATTACTCGGTTTTTATATTCTTCGGCAGCAACAAAATGCCACCAGGACATTTTCGTAATAGAATGACGAATGGCTTCGTCAAAAACACCTTCAGTCGTTTCACCTCCGTGAATGTGGCCAATGGGTATCCTTGCTGTGAAAGCAGAAAATGCTGCAGCCAATACTTCAAAACGATCCCCAAGGATCAATACTATGTCTGGTTGTAATTCATTAAAAACATCAGCAAAACCAATCATGCCAAGGCCCGTTGATTTTGCAACTGAGCTTGGTGTATCAGCAGAAAGAAGCATTTCCACTTTTTTGTCTATCTTAAATCCATCTGCCTCAATCTCTTTAAAAGTCAGGCCAAACTCCGGAGAAAGGTGCATCCCTGTTACTACAATTTGCAGTTCGAGTCCGGGATCATCTTCAATACCTTTCACCAGCCAGTACAAAAGACCATATTCCGCGCGAGTACCAGTAATCACACAGATTTTTTTCAAAACAAAATAGCCTTTCTTCTAATCATCAGTGCCATCTTTATTTACCGTATGGCGCAATTTCCACTCACCATTAACATTTTTCCATAGATGTGGGGAACGAAACTCATCACAAAGTTCATGAAAACGTTCTGGTCTCATTCCAATATATTCCATTATTTCATTAAAATATCTATCCGGGAATTCCCCATCAAAGCGCTTAACCAACGCCTGACCTTCTTCTCTTGTAATATGTTTATTTCTAATCTCCTGGGAAGCATCGTAAGTAGCTCTACCGATACCATACTTGATATAAGTTGTGAAAAAATGTAAATCATCAACTTTGTCATCAATGCCATTATATTTGCTATATGTTCCCTGTGTCCTGAATGGCCTGGCTTTAAAGTTTGTATGCTCAACTGCGTAATAATATACTTCCTGAGGTGTCCATTTCAGATAGTAACCAAGGTAATGGATTTGTATGTTAGTCTTTTCATATTCCGTGCCAGGAAGTGGTAGAAAAGTCATTAAATCAACTAAATCTACATCAAAATTTTCTATTATTTCGTTGACAGGAATACCCGCAAGCAACATATCATCCAAATGCCCCATAGTGAAATATGATTTATCTCTTAATGATTTACTATTATCAGCTATAGGATTGCCATACTCAGCTTCATTTTCGCCATAAAAAACCAAATCAATACCGAAATTTGCTGCAATTTTCGGGGCAAGATTTTTTTGACCAAGGATAAATGTCTGAAAAGGATGAAATAAATTTTCAATGGCAAGGCGTGTAAGTAGTTTCATTACTTTTCCATTTTGTTTAAAAGTAACATTATCAAAACCGCCCACCTCGATCCAGTTCTTATAGTTTTCATATCCATAATCTGTGTACATCATTGGTGCCCAGGTTGTAAGCAATGGATGCATCCCATATTTATATTTCAATATATGTGCCTGATAAACACTATCCTTACCTCCACTGCCAGGCACTAAACAGTCGTAATGCCCATCATTTCTTCTATGTTTATCTAAAAGCGCTATTAATTCCATCTCTCTACCGTCCCAATTAATTGATTCTTTTACTTCTGACTGTCTACAAGCGTCGCAAATCCCTTCAGAGTCAATACTCATGTACCTTGCACCATCGCGACTCTTAGTGTGCTTGAATTCCGGAATAGATGATGGCTTTTGGTTTGGCATAACACATTTTTTACAGAAAATAACCTCCCTGGGTGAGTTAAAGTATGTTTCGAGGTTATTCATTTTTTAACAATATTCCTTTTTAATTGTTTTATAAATATTTAAACCAACATCGCCACTTTTTTCCGGATGAAACTGTATTGCAAATATGTTATTTTGCTGAATAGCAGAGCAATACTCTTTATCCCCATAAGTCGTTTTTGATATTACAATACTATCGTCTTCTGGTTCAACATAATATGAATGAACAAAATACATGAAATCATTATCATGATTGTTCCGGAGTAATGATTTCTTCCAAGAGTTACCGCTTTGTGTTATTTTGTTCCAACCTATTTGTGGAACAGGATATTTGATGGATTGATTTGAATGTAATTGAAATTTTTTTACAGTACCTTTTATTAATCCCAAACCCTTGTGATTGCCGAATTCTTTACTACTGTCAAATAAGAGTTGCAATCCCAGACAAATCCCAATAAAGGGCTTCCCGGAGTCAATAAAACTATAAATACATTCGTCCAACTTAGATTTAACTAAATGTGACAACGCTTCTCCAAAGGCGCCCACACCGGGCAATATTGCTACATTTGCATCTAATATTACATTTCTATCTGAAGTAATGACTGACGATATACCCACTTTCTTACAGGCTGCCTGAACGCTGTAAAGGTTACTCATCTTATAATCTATTATTGCTACATCCATTTCATCATCAAGCAATAAATCTCAATGGAATTTTTTCATCAGATAAAGATTGCTTCACATCAATTAATGACTCACTGCCAAATGTTTTAAACGACACATTTTTTTTTAGAAACTCAATATTACCTTCATCGTTGAACTTATTTAACAGATTATCTTCTTGATTAATGAGTCCATAGTGTAACATTGATGAAATTGCAATGGCATCGGCATGCCCATCATTAATTGCATTTTTTATATGGTTTATATTCCCGGCACCACCATGAGCAATGACATGAATCTGCACCGCAGAAGACACCATTTTGATCAAGTCAATGTCAAAGCCAGAACCAGTTCCATCCCGGTCAATAGAAGTAAGCATGATTTCACCGGCGCCGCGATATTCAACCTCCTTTACCCAAGACAGCACATCAATACCCGTATATTCACGGCCATTGTCTGTATATGCTAAATATGAATTATCCGGTTGTTTGACTACCTCAACAGCGACCACGATTGTAGATGAACCAAAAGCCCTGCTGGACTCAGTGATAAACTCAGGGTTTTTTATGGCTGCCGTATTAATTGATACTTTATCAGCACCGGCTCTTAATACTTTATTTATATCTTCAAGAGTTCTCAGGCCGCCACCTACAGTAATGGGAATAAAAATATCTTCTGCCGTTCTTGTTATGATATCCGTGAGACTGTTTCGCTGATACAAACTTGCTACAGTATCCTGGTAAATCAGTTCATCAGCACCTTGTTCATAATATAATTTCGCAAAATCTTCAGGTTTGCCCAGAACTCTCAACCCTTCAAGGTGAATTCCTTTTACGAGATTGGGCCCTTTGATATCAAGACGTGGTATGATTCTTATATATTTCAAAATAACACTTTAGATTTCTATCAAATCATCTTTATTGAAATATTTTTGGGATTTTTCTCTCAAAACTTTTTCCCATTTCATTGGTGAAATTCCCGTTCCCGGCCGTTTGATCAAAAGGTTCTTTTCTGAAAATAACTCACCGGCTTTAATCTGTTTTCCAGCCACAATCGACTTACGAACAACAGAAATATTCTTAACCTCACTCGGGCTGGGCTTTTTTACCCCATCACCCATAGCTTTTTCGACATTACGGATGGCCAGCACCATATCCTTCAACTCATTGGGTTCAAGGCTGGCGTGATGGTCTGGACCTGGCAAGGTACGGTCCAGCGTAAAATGTTTTTCAATGACAGTAGCACCCATAGCAACCGCAGCAATGGGAATTTCAATCCCTAATGTATGATCTGAA
>JAJCYJ010000653.1 GCA_029262975.1 Saprospiraceae bacterium | reverse complement strand
AGGGGTACGTGTTTTTCCAAATACTGAAGTGTCCGTTTATGAAGATCTCTTGCTCCAGGCGGAAAACGTCAATGAAGTTGTCATATCCATTTACCTGAGACCACAATTATATGCCGGATCTATTGATATTCCTGACGCATTTGTCGATTTTGTACGGCACCTTCAACAGGAAGAGAAGAAGGTGATCTTGATTTCGTTTGGAAAGCTGACTGTTCTTGATAAACTGACTGAAATAGGCTCTTTCATGCTGGCCTGGAGTGAACAGGCAGTCATGCAGCGAGCAGCAGCTCGTGGATTGCTTGGAATAACTCCTATTACGGGTCAGCTTCCTGTTGGTCTGCCCCCTTACCACAAGACAGGGGAAGGTTTATCACGTTTATAGTATACTTGCACAAGTTGCCTTTTGGTCAGCTTAACTGAAGTGTAAAGCATGTAAGCCAAACATCAGATCTTTAAAACTTTATTTCGTTATTGATCTTTTCAATCATACGTATTGCATGAAGTATGAGAATTTTTGTTACCCTTTTAGTTATTTGGATGTGAGAAGTCCTCATCCTGAGATAGTTTAAGAATTCTTTGTCTTTTAGTAAACCTTCATAATCTTTTCCAAAGCAAGATCAGAATACTCTGCTTCCTGCAGATCTGAACCGAGAGAAGAAGTTAAAAACGCTTGCATCAGAACATCCTGGACAATTGAATATATGGATACGGTTGCATAATCCAGGAACGCTATAAGTCTTCATACAGTTTTATTCCATATTCATCATGCAGGAGGCTGAATCAATTCTTGCTATTTGATCCTTTTTCAACTTCTACGAAATTGGCTTCCCAGGGGCCAATTCCTGTCAGTTGAATAATGGTTGAAGGATCTGCCCAAACCTTATGAACAGCTTCACGTGCATTAACATAATAGTCACCTGTGACAAATACTTGTGCATCTTCTTTTGTGCTTTCTATTCCAAAAGCAACATAGGCCTTTCCTTTAATAACTGTGACGCGCTCATCTTTTGGATGTGCGTGTGCCGGCATAAAAAACGGTTCGGTAACCCTGAATCGAATGGTAAACATACCTGAACCTTGTGGATTGCCTTCAAGTACAACTATTTCACACCCAGAGGGCATATTTGGGGGACAGGGTCGCCATTCAATATCTGCAGACCTGACAATATGTTGCACGGCTCCTTCCGTAAATTGCATTTCACCTATCGGGGTTTGAGCAGCCCCAATCATACTTAATGAAAGGGCCAATAGGGTAGTGAATATTAGATTTTTCATTTTGTTAAATTATGAGTAAATAGGTTAATCATTTTAATGAAAATATGCGAGTATCGTTTAAAGAATACTATTCGACCTTTTTCCAGGTAAGCGAAGTTCCTTTCCACTTGTCTTCTCTTGGTGATAATGTCAGGTAATTTCCATCATCTGAAAAATGATAATCTCTTATAAATATCTGATTTTCGGTTTCATTATTAATAGCGATCACATCCCTTAAATGGTTTACATAAGACGCTTCTAAATTAAAATTATATTTACCACAATATCCCACATCCAAGCCAGGATATTCTGAATGGTTTTCGACATAAGTTAGAATAGCGCTCATGTAACCATCAGCACTATAAATAATTAAACCGGTTTTAAATACTTGCGCAACTTGTGCTATACCTGTGGAATCCAACTGCTTTACATAATCCAGCAACCAGGAGCCAACGAATGGATTCGAAATTGTTCTTGTTTCCTCATATTCAGCTGCCGCTGCTTTCCTGGCTTCATTCCAATTGCTAACTTGTGTATTCATCAATATTCCAATTAACATAAGGACGATGACGCCTACTGCGATGAGCAGATATTTGATTGTTGCACTCATTTTGAATATTTCATTTTGATGATACGGATAAATGTGCGTATTTGTTAAAGATAAGAAAGAAGACCCAGTTCGCTTAAAGGGGGGCATAATAGGCTTGCCTTTCACTCTATTGACCATTAATATTGAAGGCAGAAATATTCGCCATCAATTCGGCACTTTTCGGTATCTGTAGCCATCAGTAACATAATACCTTTGATATTTAAGACTTCCGGCATTCAGTTATCTATAGTTGTAAAGAACAAAACAATACTTCATATGGTCCCAATAAATTTAGAAAAACCGACATGTATTTTGCCCTTTGTTCATACAGTTATTTCCGTTTAGCGATCTCATCTTGTATGATGCTGATCAACTCTTCCAATTCCCTCAGGAATGTATAATGCCCCACAGATTGTAATGTCTTACTAAGGTTGAGAAAGGTCGTTAAATGATATTTAAAACTTTGATCTTTTTTTAGTTGCTCATAATTCAGGGGAACAGATTTCCCCCAACTAAATCCATTTTCGTGCGGGCCAAAATCGGCATATGATGTCACAAAGTATGATGCAAAATCATCTCGTCTTAGTTCTTCGCAATAATCAATTGTAAGCCTTTCGAGTTCCCGAAGGAAATATAATCGCCCTTCTAATTGACTTACAATTTGATCCCTCAATTGGCTATTAGATATAATATCAAGCCCGTGTGATTTTATAGTTTCGTATGCCCCTTCATCGATGATAAGACGGGACCATAAAAAAGCAGACGCAAAGTGATTGGCTAGCGAATCATGATAAGGAAGGTTACTATTCATATAATTGATAAGTATGTTTGCAGAACTATTGACGCGATCATGAATCCTAATATTTCCCTCTAAGTCTGCATGACATTTTTGCAAATCCCTTTGTAGTTGAATTAATAATTTTCTTTCTGTCTGAGATTCCTTCACATTTTCATTCCAATTATTAATCTGTAAGGCAATAAGAATACCAATGACCACCAATACTATTTCGCCAATGGCGTATAAGAGATATTTTCTGGTAGCACCAGACTCAATCAATGAGCGGCGGATTTTGCGAAGGAGTGTAATCATAAGATTCAATTCAATTGAATAATACTTTTGAGCCTCAGAAAGAAGACCTCCTCAGAGGCTTCTTTAAAAAGAGTATGAGTAAGCAACTTTATAGAGTTCTCTCAGACCTTTATTCGTCGGTACCCTTCTCTTAGTTCCAGTCAGGATTTTCTCATCTTAGAAAAGTGTGCAAGACGTTAAAGGTGAAATGAACCAGTTATTTCGATTCACGAGTAAAGATAAACAACAAGTTCATATCGATAAAGGGTGTACAATAACGTGCGCCTTTCAGTTGGGTGGGTTAGACAACCTGTTAACCTGAACCTTTTCAAAGGTCAATCATCAATGATGCACCAGAAATAGTTCTGATACGTTCTTCAGTAAGCGAATGATTACTTTAGCAGTTCATGCTTTCTAATCCATAAGAAAAAACCCGTTTATTTGAGAACATTTGTAGTCGGAGACATTCATGGCAATTATAAAGCCCTCTTGCAAGCTATTGACAGAAGTCCTTTCAATCCGAAAGAAGATCGACTAATTACCGTTGGTGATTATCTGGACGGGGGGTGGCATATTGAGATTGTACCAATCATCGAATACCTCAACCAACTTCCTCAATGGATTGGTTTGATCGGCAACCATGACGCATGGTTGTTTGATGCCATTCATAATACTGCGATGACGGCAAATAAAAACTGGCTGCTGCATGGAGCCAAACAAACTTTGCAAACCCTAAGTATTCAATATGTCGTTTTTGACGATTTGATTTATTTGAGAAGTCACCCTCCAAAAGTAGTTGCGGAATTTCTTGAAAATCTGCATCTATATTTCATTGACGACGAGGATAATGTTTTTTTACATGGTGGGTGGCAACGTCCCGAACAGCGTTTGGAGCAATCAGATACTATCGTGGGTAATCAAATGCAAGATTTATACTGGGATCGCGATTTATGGAGGAGCGCGATAAATCGGAATAAATTTCCTCATAATAAGGTGTTTATTGGCCACACCAGTGCCAATACTAATCCGGAAAAACGGGGTAATATTTGGAATCTCGATTCAGCTGCGACACATGGTGGCCCTATTACAATAATGGATGTTGAGACCGAAGAATTCTGGCAATCCGATCCCACGTCTTTACTTTATGATAATTTCACACTTCGATCGGGGACAAGGCCGTTAAACACGTGATTTATCGATTAAAATTGAATATAATCGCCCTTTCAGGGCTCCAATTAAATAAAACATAATATCGAAGGGTTTTAACCCTTTGCTATGGATATTTTCCCCCTCAGGGAAATGAGGGTCGCAACACATCATTTTAATTTGAACATAAATCCTAGCTCTGAAGGAGCGTTTATTTATGAGCCATGGGTTTTAACCCATCGCTATCCATCGCAATAGTACGCAACATTTCATTGCAATCGAAAATGAAAAATACCAAACCATTCGAGCATAATGACCATTGAAATCAACTTGACTTTTGGCTAAACATATTGAAGATAGTTTTGTTTGAATTTTGAACTATACCTCTTATGAACATCTTACCTCCCGGCCAAAAAGCATCAGATATCTTCCCGAGATTTGGGCTTCCACAATATGCAAATCGATTCCCTACAGAAGTAGACAAAATTAGATTTTCCATAGGAGGTGATTTGGAAGATTTTGAAATATCTGAAGAATTAAATTCGCTCACACGAGTAAATCAGGTTTCAGACTTTCATTGTGTAACGACGTGGAGCAAGTTAAATCTTAATTGGAGTGGTTACTTTTTCAATGAGTTTTATACAAAATTGATTTTACCCAATGTGTCACAGGAAATATCTTTCGTTGTGCTTAAGGCACAAGATGGGTATAAAACAAGTCTACCTCTGATAGATTTAATGCAACAAAATGTCCTGCTTGCTGATCAACTTGATAAGCAACCGCTTACGTTAGAGCATGGGGCACCGATCAGGATAGTTACCCCGGACCACTATGGATACAAAAATTTAAAACACATTAAACGCATAGAGTTTTATACCGAGCAACAAATTGTGAAGCAAGGGTTTCTGAGCTTTATGGATCACCCGAGAGCAAGAGTTGGCCATGAGGAAAGAGCAAGCAAAGGACCAGGTATTATTTATCGCTGGTTATATAAATTTAGAATTAAAAGTACTATTCGTGATTTTGAACAGGCAACCACCGAGTATAGAGCAAAGTTGAAAACTAATGACGAAAAATTATAACGGGCGTTAATAAATTAGACCTCGAGTGTTCAATACGCACGATTTCCTATTTTCGAAAGGACGCTTATATGCTATTATCACATTTTTAAATTATTGAAATTGTCGATCAAGATTGAATATAATCGCCCTTTCAGGGCTCCAATCAATATGCCATGATTACGAAGGGTTAAAACCCTTCGCTATGAATATTTTCCCTTTCAGGGAAATGATTATTGCAACCCTTCATTTCAATTTGCACCGAAATCCAAGCTTTGAAGGAGTGTTTATTTATGAACGATGGGTTTCAACCCATCGCGACTGAAAAGAAACGCCCTTTCAGGGCTCCCCTTGATTATGCGATCATTACGAAGGGTTAAAACCCTTCGCTGGGAATATTTTCCCTTACAGGGAAATTAGGGTAACAAGAAACCATTTCAATTTGCACCGAAATTCAAGCTCTGAAGGAGCGTTTATTTATGAACGATGGGTTTCAACCCATCGCTGAAGGAGCTCACCTAATTAATAGCAGGATTTCAACCCATCAATTAATCCCATAGATATTCTTCGTTATATTCTATTTCATGGATTCTCAAATAATCTAAATATTCATTTTTAAAAGTTTTTTTCCGGTGATGTTCTTTTTGATTTTTGATGTATGCGACTAATCTATTGACATCATTTCTACCGACAGAAAAGATGGCATATCCATCTTGCCAGTAAAATTGGGCATATTGCTTGCCTTGTTCTTTCATCCAGTGGGAGGAATGTGCCTTGATAGTCTTAACAAAATTAGATTGAGAAATTGTTCTGTGAAGTTTACATAGAATATGTATATGATCAACATAACCGCCAGCGATAATTGTATTGCACTTGAGTTTGTTACACTCATTACCAATCATTCCAAAAAGTTCATTTTCGATATTTTCATCAATAATTTTAATCCTGTTTTTAGTTGAAAATACTGTATGTATTATGGTATTTGATAATGATTGTGGCATGATTAATAAATTTATATGATCATCTAGTATATAAAATTATTAGCGACTTGTTTGAAATTATTTTAAAATTAGATACATTATTGAATGATAAGTAATTTAGATTAATTAATAACGATATAATTGCCCCTTCAGGGCTCCAATTGAATAAAACATGATATCGAAGGGTTTTAACCCTTCGATTTATATAATTTCCCATACAGGCAAATGAGGATCACAACACAACATTTCAATTTGTACCGAAACCCAAGCTCTGAAGGAGCGCTTATTTATGAGCGATGGGTTTTAACCCATAGCTGAAGGAGCGTTTATTTTTAATCGATGGGTTTCAACCCATCGCTACCTGGTGTACCTTTGTTTTGTCTTACAATCTATAATCAACTAAATGACAGAGGAAATAAATCGTACGCTAAGGCAAGCATTGGAGAAGTTCCATACGGAGAATAGGGATTATCTTAGTCACAACAAAAATGGTATATCCAGTGAGGCCAAAACTTTCTTTAAGTCGCATGATATTACTCATGTACTATTTGGTTGTGATATATCACTTTTCGGGGAAGGCTCGGTAAAAATATGGACGATTTTCGGCACAACTTTGGGGTTTTGGAATCATATCAGGGCTTATAAAGAAGCCAATGCTTTTGAATTATCAAAAAATTACAGCATTGGACATTATGTGAGTAATATTTTCAAGTTCTTAGTAGCCATCCCTGTTCTAATCATGAGAGCAAGGAATATGTACAAACCTTGGCCATGGTCGGAGTTTGAGCCCTATCTGGATATGCCCATTTCTGAAATTAGAAAAGAATTTAATATTCAGGTATTATAAAATAAACACCGTGGGGACACATAGCATTCCGGGGTCGATGTTGGCATTGATGAAAGTTTAACCTGTAAGACATAACGGGAATATTAAGACTAAAACTAAACTTCCAAAATGCGTTCCAATTCTTTATTCCACTACCAGTGCCCCCGGTGTTACAAGGAAGCGTTCGGTGTCAGCTAGATATTGGCTACCGTCTTTCCAAATCGGTTCTGTTTGTCCTTCAACCGTGAGTTCCAAATGACATGCGAACATGTTGACGGCTTCAGTTTTACGGTTAAGGACTGGCGTGATATCTATTTCAACAAGACTATCCGGACCATTACCTCGTCCAAACTCTGGCCTGGGACCAACACAGTATTCCCAGAGTTCAGGTTTGTTTCCGGTGAGAAGGGTATAGGCGTGTTTGACAACTGTGTTGGCAGCACGGTGATCCGGATGAAACTCAAATGCACTGGTCACATAGATTCTTTCAGGATTGAGATCTCCGATCCTTGTAGCAACAATACTGGCGGCATCATCGATCTTAGCGGAAAGATTACCATCGCCATAGTCCAGGTAGCGGATGTTTTGGGGGGCACCGCCAAGATGTGCTACGGTTCGCTCAGTTTCACGCTTGCGCATAATAGAAATCTCGATTGGTGATGGGTTGGTCCCGGTCCCGAATTGTGAAACAAAGAGTTGGCTTCCGTCTGTCAGAACTATAATGTGGACGGTATACCCTTTATCAGTAAGGAGGGCGATCTGGCCTCCGGTACCAAGTGTTTCGTCATCGGGGTGTGGTGCAACAATCAGGATGGTAGGGGATATAGCGTGCTTCTTTCCGCATGCGGATAGCAAAATGCAGCATAACGATAAAAACAGAATTGATTTCATATTTCAGGATTTTTACGTGCCAACTAACAAGTGCTGTTGATTTGAGCGGAAGCAACATGGCACAAATCGCGGCTGGTTCTTTTAAAGAACTACATTTTTTCTGGCAGTTTATAATTAATTTAATCAGTCTTTTCAAAAATCCTGTTTATCCCTCAATATTTCCCAATTTATATTCCAATGACTATTTACTTTGTGCGCCGTAGCATTCGAAGAAGCCGAACCAAGCAAAATCCTGCACTGTGTGCTGAAGTTCTGACGAAGGCATTTATTCCGCTGGCGATAATATTGCTTGCTATAGGAATCCATATAGATAAGTGTATCCAAAATCTATGAATACCGGTATTTCCGAGATTCTTTTAATATCATTCTTTTGTATCGATACAATTATTCAATTTAATTGAAATACTATATGAGATCGATTACGGATACATCTATAATTTTAATTTTCATCCTGACCTCTGCATGTAGTAGTGATGATGAGATGGGTAAAATGGAGGTCAAGAAAGTTCCCGCAAGTTTCGAATATTCTATTTCGGACTCAGACCCAAATGTGGTGCTTTTTGATAATACTACCATGGGTCAAGGAGCTTATACTAGTGATTGGGATTTTGGTTTGGGAGGACCACTGGTATCGGATCAACCGGGATTGGAGGAAGTACGATATGACAATGAAGGTACGTACATCGCCAAGTTAACTGTCTCCAATGAAGCGGGAAAAACGACCGCTTCACATACCATTAGGGTAGATCAAGTTGGTGTATGTCCGGAAGGGAATTGCGATCCGGGAAGAACCGAGAGTCTGAAACGCTCAGCTCAGGGGTTTGCTATTGGTACTGCAGTAAGGTCTACTAGACTAAACAGTACTTATGATGAGGTGCTCAAGGCAAATTTCAATAACCTCACCTCAGAATATCAAATGAAGATGAACATCATGTATCCATTTGAAGGAAATTTCGATTTTTCAGCTGCTGACGCCATTGTCAATTATGCACAAGAAAATGACATGAATGTACATGGCCATGTATTAATCTGGCATAATGCCACACCGAACTGGATAACTGATTTTACAGGAACAGATGCAGAGTTTGAAAGCATAGTCAAAGATTATATTACCACTACCGTCACGCGATACAAAGGCAAGGTGAAGTCTTGGGACGTTGTCAATGAAGCCATCGAGGATGGTACCAATCAACTCAGAAATACAGTCTTCAGACAGCGGATGGGAGATGACTATATAAAGAAGTGTTCCCGCTGGGCCAGAGAAGCAGATCCCGATGTCCTCCTTTTTTACAATGATTACAACCTGGTTTTTAACGAGGGAAAGCGAAAGGCCATTTTTGCGCTTGTCGACCAACTGGCAAGCGAGGGATTGATTGATGGTGTAGGTGCACAACTGCACATCCAATACAATGCCCCTCAGGCAGGACAGATACAAAGCGTAGTAGATGAGACTGTTTCAAGAGGTTTATTGATGCATTTTTCGGAAATTGATATACGGGTTAATCCGGGTAACGATATTACATCAATGTCAAGCGATCGAGCAGAAGCACAGAAAGTAAAATACAAGGAAGTCGTCGAAATCTATAACGCCATTCCTGCGGCCAACAAATTTGCTCTGACGGTATGGGGTATCAAGGACGATGACTCCTGGCTCCTGGATTTTTGGGGTAATCCTGAATGGCCTCTACTTTTCGACCAAAGTTTCAATAAAAAGAGTGCCTACTATGGGGTATTGGAAGGTCTCGAGTGATGTTTTGATTGGAAATATTTTTTACTGGCATTAAACTATCAAATCATGGTTATGGAGGGTTTTAAGTTATTAATAAAACCAAAAGATATTGTAAACGGCCTGTGTTTCAAAAGGTTAAAGCACATAGAAGACATTTTTACTGCTTTGAACCATGCCCCTGAAAATGCCTCTGATCCACCTGCATCATCGAGGAGCTACAAGTACATGGTAGTGTCATTGAAGGAAAAAACAACTCGGTCCTGGAAAAAACAACTGTTATAATGGATATGCCTGTGGTCACTACAATTGGTTTTAACACCCGCCGTACACGCGCAAGCGGTAGGAAGCAGCACCGGATCGCTCGAAATGCAGATCACCGGACCAATGATCCTACCTAGCGGTTTCACACTGAATGGTGGCGGTACTAATCCTTCAAATTTCCTGTTTCCTGACGCAGGAAACGGAGGAAACGGCTCCTTTATTGGGAACGGAACAGCCGGTTGCACCCCTCCGGGTTGCACGGATCCGCATCCGGGCACCGACATCATGTATCAGCTCTCAACCGACCTCACTTGTACTGCTAATCCAGATGGTACTTTTGGAGGACTCGAAGACTCTTTTGCGGGTTTCGGTGCCAGAAACACGACAGGCAGTTCCCAGACGCTCGACCTACGGTTCACTTCCTCGTTTACGACCACGGCCATGACTAACAATCCCATGGACGGTGCAGCTGAAGTCAGCATTTTCAGCGTCTGGGCAGTACCGTCGGGCTGGTGCATCGAACTTGAATCCTGTTCTTCCGGTTTACTTATCGGCGGTACAGCTTCTGGCTGCCCGGCTGGATTCATCACTGGAACTACCCTAGAGATGGCCAATTCGCAAGTGAATACCGATATAGGAAACGCCTCAGACTCGGCCTCTCCCTCAAATTGTGATGTAAATATTATTGTTCCCAATAATGGCATCACTGCATACGGCGACCTGTCTGTGACATCAAGCTGTGATGCCACTGTTTGTGGAAAGCTTATGCTAAGTGACGCCATGATTACGGGACCTCTGACCGAAGAAGGATGCAAGGTGAATATAGGCCCGAACTATACGGTTGAAGGACCTGATGGTGACCTTCTTGTTCGAGCGGGCCAAGAGATAACCATCGGTATCGATTTCAGCGTTGAGCCAGGCGGGCAGTTGACACTTGAAATCGATCCGGCTCTGAATCCATAGATAAGTAGAGTAGTAAAGTCGAGATGGCTTCGAATATTACTATTCAGACAAATTTGCCGGATAAAAACAAATTAGAATCGTCTTTGTGCCAAACATTTTAATTCTTAATTTTAATTAATTAAAATAAATCAATCATGGCTAAAGTACCCAAGGTAACTTTCAAAAACGGATCTCACAAAGAAATTAGAAAACGCAACTCTTCTTATCATACTAAAACACAAGTTGTCTTAGACATCAATAACGACCTTGATTTGGCACAACAAATGACAGACCGTGGAATGAAAAGACTGGCACATTGGCTCAACCATGACAAACCCGCCAAAGGGTTTAAAAAAGATCCAATCGCAAGCCTCTGGTTTGGTACCGATCAGGTTTCCGCGACACAGATTAAAAAAATTAGAAATCGATTGAGAGGAGTGCGTGAGAGATTGAAAAAGAAAAAAATGCGTGTCACATGTAAAAAGCAACCTAAAAACAATACGAAACTTCGTGGTCGCAATGTCCAGCCGTTTGCAAATTCCTTCTCACTTTTCCCATTTCATTTTGATAAACGATACAAAATGACACATCGTGCAGCGTTGATAGTTCACGAACTATTTCATAAGAGGTGGTTTGATGCGACCGAAGGGTTTCTATTCTTTGGAAATCCTATATACGGTAAAAAGAAAATTGAAAAACTAGCCAGAGACAAGCCTAAAAAGGCGCGCCAAAATCCCCAGAACTATTACTTTTTTATTCAGCACGTATGGGCTGCAGAAATCACAAATGTTGGGGATAAGTGGTCAAAAATCTACAAAAAATTAATTTAAAATTGGAGCCTTGGCAACAACGTTCGACTTTCATCAGTGCCTATGTCTAAGGTAGAAGGCCTTACTTACACAAAGGATTACTCCATCTGCTTTCTGAAATAATTTTCTTATAAGCTTATGAAATTTGAATTTGAGAAAAGGTGTGTCATAATACCACCTCGGTATTTTCATTGCCCGGCAAGTCGCCTATAATTTCTGGACTATTAATCGAAATCATTAGAATAGAATCTGATCATGATTTCTTGATAAATCACTGACTAAGTCAAGAATAAACCTTTCCTTATTTACGCCAGTCTCTTTTAACAGGTTGGGTTTTTGCATCCACAGCGAGCCCTAAAAGTTATCTCAAATTAAACGTCAAATTAATGATTCTAGAAAATCCGCAATTTTTTATTTCAATGCCCAAATCATCAATTCTAATTTTCATAAATCCTTGATGATATTGAGCCCCAATTTTTAATTGTCATCTTCTGTTCATCTGTATTCCAGGTCCCGCTACCATCTGAAACTCTGACGGAAATTCGAACTGTGCATTTTCGACATTTTCGACATTTATAATTTTGCCATCGCAGCCAAGTGCTTCAAATTTATAAATTGAGATGACTAGTATAATGAACAAATCCGCCCACATTGAAAACCTATCATAACTTTCATACTCCAGGCCAATTTAGATTCGGGTGCTCCTCATGTGATAGTGAAATGCATGCCAGGTAATCTTTCTTAAATTGTCATATATATGTCGCAATACTCTGTATATAAGGGCTTATCCTATCCCCTAAAGTTCCTGCAGATACCGATACACAATGCCCAATATTAACGCACCATATGACGACTTATACTGTCTTTTTGGCTAATCTTCCGGCGCTTTTCCGATGATCTGTTCCATAACACCTTTGTTGATCTCGGATAGTCGCTTCAGGATTGCCTTCCTCGAAGTCTGCTGTGGATTTTCACCGATAATTGGCCATTAGTCCAGTTGACGTTTTAATTGCTACTCTTTAGGACGAACCAGATCTTGAAATGATGGGTAGTCAAGTAGGGGCAATAGGAATGGATCCCTTTCTAAGAGAAATATTCGAAAATAACTCAAGCCATTGCGAATGGATTTGTCTAACTCAACTATGGCTTCATCATGTCGACCTAATGCGGCCATAATTCTCGCCATGTAATAACTTTTTTGGGAAACCAACTCAGGATGGTCTAATTCTACAGAAGCAATCTTTTGTAATTGAAGATTCGCATTTATAGAATCACCTATAGAAGCATAACCATGTCCGATGCGGCTCGCCCTTTCGATAATGTCTGGCCAGTTGGTCAAAGCTATGTCTTCTGTAGACCAGGCATTGATGGCTTCTTTCAATTCACCTAAAAAGAAGTGAGCATATCCTTGCGTCTCCTGTTGTCGAAATGGTTTGTTGTTCCAAATATCAGGACTCTCGTGGGAGATATCCATTACATGATTTCTGGATGCCCAGTCTTTCAGTTTTTGAGCATATTCAAGTACGAGATCATTTTTGGTTGTGACTTTGAGCTCACTGCATATATTTACCAGGATCTGATCATCGGTCACTTTCATTCCTGTAAATCCATATACACCCTCTTCTGTATACTTCTGATAGTAGTGGGGTATTAAGTTCAAGCTATCTAAACGAATTAACGCCAACATGTGAAAATCAGCCAATGCATGTGGCATCCTGGTAAAGGAAGATTCATTGACTAACGTATGAACAGCACCAAAATTCCCTAAGCGATAATTTGAAAATGCCTGCATAGTCGCTCTCCAGCTAATGATTCCTTCCTGCTCACCAAGCAAGCGGACGTCATAATCCGCAAGAGTTTCTAATGCCCTTTTCGGGTAATTAGCTGCATTGTAGTGAGCAGCGGCGCTAAAATTGGCCCGAATATCGCTGGGATCCAGTTTATATTTTTGAAAATTCAATTTAGCGGCTTCAAAGAACCTGTGCTCCTGAACAGCTACAATACCCTCAAAATGAAGGTCTTCAAATTGTGTAAATGAATTCTTTTTTTCATCGAGGTAATTTTGGATCTCTGAGGATTGCTCAACCTGGCCCATATTCATATAGAGCGCCCATGCTCGAAATAGTGGGGGAAAGAATGTGCTATCTATATTAAAGGCATTTTCCATGTGACCAATTGCCTGCTCGGCGTTTACCGAGTAAAGAGATAATCCTTTTATATACTCCTCATATGCTTCGTATTTGGGTGGGTCTTGAGAAAATTGCACATGATCTTTTACTGCCCAATAACTCATGATCTCTTTTGAAACATCTTCTAATAAATCCATCGAGGATTCGCGCGCACCTTCCGTTTGAAATGTTCTAACCACTTCGGCACTAAGTACATCAGTGATGTCTGCGGTCACGATCAATCGATCTTCTGCCAGG
>JAJCYJ010000652.1 GCA_029262975.1 Saprospiraceae bacterium | reverse complement strand
GATTAGATATCCTTATCAGGTTAAGAATTTCTAATTTCGCCTCTATGAATGTTTTGACAAAATATGCTCACTTGCTCGTCAATTATTGTCTTGAGCTTAGAGAAGGCGATAAATTATTTATTCAATCTTCAATACTTGGTGAATCACTAGTCCGGGAAGTGTACCGGGAAGCCATTAGGGCAGGAGCGCATGTCGAAGTAAAATTAGAATTCCGTGAGCGAAACAAAATCTTTATGGATAACGCCAGCGATGATCAATTGGCATATGTTTCATCTTTAGACGAGCTTGTTATTAATAATTTTGACGCTTTTTTATATATCCGGGCTCCCTTTAATTTGAAAGAGGACAGCAATATCCAATCGACAAAAAGAAGAAAGAGATCGTCTGCATCACATGCCTTAAATCAAGTTTTTTCTAAACGAACCGCTGATGGTTCATTGACAAGAGCCTTATGTCAATATCCTACTAATGCTTCCGCCCAGGAAGCAGGTATGTCCCTGGAAGAATACGAGGATTTTGTTTTCAATGCTTGTCACTTGAATGCAGATAATCCTGCGGACTCATGGTTATCTATTAGAAAAGAACAACAAAAAATAGTTGATCATCTGAATGATTGTCGACATATCAGATATCTGAGTGAAAAAACGGATATTTCTTTTTCTGTCAAAGACAGAATCTGGATCAATTCTGACGGCAGAGTAAATATGCCAAGTGGAGAAGTTTTTACTGGTCCGGTAGAAGAAACTGTAGAAGGAGTTGTTCATTTCGATTATCCTTCCATTTATTTAGGACGGGAAGTTTCAGGGGTAACCTTTGACGTTCGGGGAGGTGAAATAAAAAAATGGACTGCCGAGCAAGGGCAAGAAGTATTAGATGAAGTTATGTCCCTCAAAGGAGCCCGATACTTCGGTGAAGCAGCTATTGGAACGAACTATAATATTCAGAGATCCACTAAAAATATTTTGTTTGATGAAAAAATTGGGGGCACGATTCATATGGCCGTAGGACAAAGCTATATTCAAACGGGTGGAAAAAATCAATCAGTAATACATTGGGATCTTATCTCCAATATGAGGGATGGGGGACGGATTTTTGCGGATGATCAACTCATTTATGAAAATGGTCTCTTTCTCATTTAATTGCCGGTCTGATCGAGTCACTAATCTTCTTATAAACTCCCAATTGTCGGTAATTCGAGATTAAAAGGAACAATACTCGATTGTTCGAATAAAGAGATTCTCTGTTCATTCTTTTACTTTTCCATTCTGTCAGAGAAAAATAAATATACGGGAGGATATAATTTTCTAATGTTATCTTACCGTTTGTATGACCTTGACCACTAATCTCACTTCATTACAGATATCTCATTTTAATGGTCATAATTAACATTTATTGAGGCTACTAATACAGATTTTAGAAAAAGTGATTGTTAACTCCTAGGCACGAGCTATGTAAAATTCATAGATTTGCGCTCAATTCTGAATATCCGAAATATAATACATGGCAAAAAATCTACTCATTGTAGAGTCCCCGGCTAAAGCAAAGACAATTGAGAAATATCTAGGCAAAGATTTTAAAGTAAAATCAAGTTATGGTCATATCAGGGATCTGGACAAAGGATCTAAAGGCATTTCAATAGAAAATGACTTCGAACCACATTATGTGGTATCTCCAGAAAAAAAGAAAGTCGTCAAAGAGCTAAGGTCTGAAATAAAAAAGGCTACAGAGGTATGGCTTGCAACAGATGAAGATCGTGAAGGAGAAGCAATATCCTGGCATCTTTGTGAAGAATTGGGTTTGAGTTTAGACGATACCAAACGCATTGTATTCAGAGAAATAACTAAGCCAGCAGTTCAAAAAGCTATTCAAAACCCCCGAAGGGTTGACAGAAATCTTGTGGATGCACAACAAGCCAGAAGAATACTCGATCGACTTGTTGGGTTTGAATTAAGTGGTGTTCTTTGGCGAAAAGTTAAAAACAAACTTTCTGCAGGTCGGGTTCAATCCGTCGCGGTTAAGTTAATTGTAGAAAAAGAAAGAGAAATAAAGTCCTTTGAAAGCATCGCGTACTTTAAGGTAACGGCAGAATTTGATGTCACAGATGCCAACGGTTTTACGGCTAAGTTAAAAGCTGAACTTTCAGACCGATTAACAAGTGAAAAGGAAGCAAGAGCGTTTCTTGAAGGATGTAAAAATGCCTCTTATAAAATAAAGAACATCGAAGTTAAGCCAGCTCTTCGTAAACCGGCTGCCCCATTTACTACGTCGACATTGCAGCAAGAAGCCAGCCGCAAGCTTGGTTTTAGTGTGAACAGGACAATGTCTAATGCCCAAAGATTATATGAGCAAGGTTTTATCACTTATATGCGAACGGATTCAACAGCTTTAAGCAATACAGCCATAGAAGCCTTGGCTGAAGCTATTAAAAGCAACTACGGTGATGAATATCTCAAAACGCGTCAGTACAAGTCTAAAAATGCCAATGCACAAGAGGCACATGAAGCTATTCGGCCTACATATGTGGATAGACCACAGGTAACTAATAATCGTGATCAGCAAAGGTTATATGAATTGATCTGGAAGAGAACTATAGCTTGTCAAATGGCAAATGCCAAATTGGAAAAGACGACTGTCCAGATTGGCATTTCAACACATCCTGACAGAATATTAAAGGCCCAGGGAGAGGTGTTAAAATTTGACGGATTTCTCAAGGTATATATGGAATCTGATGATGATGACGATGATGATGCAGAAGATACAAAAGGTATTTTGCCACCGCTGTCTGTAAATCAGGTCTTAGATCTTGATTATATCAAAGCTACTGAGAGATTTACGCGCCCTGCTTCCAGATATACAGAAGCTGGCCTTGTTAAAAAATTGGAAGAACTTGGAATCGGCCGACCGTCCACTTATGCGCCTACGATTTCCAAAATCATGGAAGAAGCACGTGGCTATGTAACTAAGGAGAGCCGGGAAGGAAAATTACGGAAGTATGTAGAATTAACACTTAAAGATCAATCCATTGCTGAGCAAAAGCATGAAGAAATTACCGGTACTACCAGTAACCGATTGTATCCCACGGATATGGGAATGGTAGTAACAGACTTTCTTGATGAACACTTCGACGAAATCATGAACTATGGTTTCACTGCAGAAATGGAAGAGCGATTTGATAGAATTGCAGGAGGCAAAGAGGAATGGAAGGGAATGATAAGGGAATTTTATGGTCCATTTCATTCAGATGTGACAGAAACATTAGAAACAGCAGAGCGCGCCAAAGGACGAAGAGATCTCGGAATTGATCCTGAGTCCGGTCATACTGTGATGGTGCAGTTAACCAGGTATGGTCCAGTGATCCAGATCGGTACAGTAGAAGAAGTCGGAGAAGAAGGGAAGCCAAAGTTTGCTAATCTTCGTCCCGGGCAATCCATGGAGACCATCGAATATGAAGAGGCTATGAAGCTCTTCGAACTTCCAAAAACACTGGGAGAATTTGAAAAAAAAGAAGTCATTATCGGAGCGGGCCGATATGGCCCATACGTCAAATACGACGGCAAGTTCGTCTCACTCCCAAAAGGAGCAGATGCTATGAAGATTAACTTGGAGGAGGCTATAGAACTAATTCAGGCCAAGCAAAAAGAAGATGCACCAGTCGCCACATATGATGAAAAGCCGGTAACAAAAGGTAAAGGAAGATTCGGCCCTTATATTAAGTGGAATGACTTATTCATCAACGTGCCAAAAAGATATGATTTTGAAAATCTGACTATTGAAGAAATAAATGAACTTGTTAAAGCCAAGATCGAAAAAGAAGCAAATCGTTATATTAAACAATGGCCAGAAGAAGGAATCGCCATTGAAAATGGCAGATGGGGACCATTTTTTCGGATCAAACGGAAAAGTGTAAAAATTCCTAAGGTTGATGATAAAAAACTGGAAAAAGAGGATCTTGAAAAATTGACTTTGGATGAAGTCAAAAAAATGATAAAGCAAGCGCAGGCTTAAAGGAATCGCGTAGAGATAATTCTTCTCAATGTTAATGAATCAGCCGATTTCAAGACGATACCCTCTTACAAATATTCGCCCTTTATAACACATGAATAATCTTAATGACACAGCTACCCTGCTCGCACATTGTCCTGATGCAAAGGGCATTATACATGCTGTCACTGACTTCATTCTAAGTAACAACGGTAATATTATCGAATTAGACGAACATGTCGATAGAGTCGATGCTCACTTCTTTATGCGAATGCAATGGCAATTGACAGGTTTTGAAATATCAAGGGAAAGGATCAGCGAATTATTTGAGCATCAAGTGGCGAAGAAATTCGGTATGAATTGGACGCTTCAAATTGACTCCAAGCGACCAAAAATAGCCATTTTTGTCTCTAAATATGCCCATTGTCTTTATGATCTTCTGAGCAGGTATGAATCTGGAGAATGGCAAATAGAAATTCCATTAATTATCAGTAATCACAAAAAGTTCGCAGATCTTGCTCAAAGATTTGGCATTCCCTTTCATTATTTCCCGATAACTTCTTCTAATAAGCTTGAGCAGGAAAAGATCCAAATTAATCTGCTTCATGAGCACCATATTGATCTTATAGTTCTGGCTAGATATATGCAAATCTTAAGCAGTCAGCTTGTTAATGCCTTCCCTAAAAAAATTATTAATATCCATCATTCTTCTCTACCTGCATTTGCCGGGGCAAATCCCTACAAGGCAGCGTTCCATCGCGGAGTTAAATTTATGGGTGCAACAGCTCATTATGTCACTGAAGAACTTGATGAAGGACCCATAATTGCCCAAGATGTACTCCATATCACACATAGGGACAGCATCAATGATATGAAAAGAAAAGGAAAAGATATTGAGAAGATGGTACTTTCAAAAGCTATATGGTCTCACTTAAACCACAACGTGCTCGTCTACAAGAATCGCACAGTCATCTTTGAATAGTATTTGAATTTAGTCAGAGCTAACCTTCGACAATCGCCACTTTCTGATGGTCAACTACTACACCAGGATATTCGATTAATGCTTGTTCCAATATATCCATTGTATTTGTAAGTGCTTCTATACCCAGGACGAATGCAATTCTCACCTGCTGATGCCCACTCTTGGGTGTGAGATAAAATCCTTGCCCGGGAGCCATCATTACAGTCTCCCCGTTAAGTCTGTAATCCGATAAAAGCCATTTACAAAAATGGTCAGTATTATCTACAGGGAGCTCAGTCATAATATAAAAAGCAGCCTTGGGTAAATAACATTTCACACCGGGTATTTTACGTAATCTCTCGTAGAGATATATTCTTCTCCTGTTGTATTCTTCACGCACATCATGTACATATTGCTTGCGATCAAGAAAGCACCCCTCGGCTACAGTTTGACCTATTACAGGCGGGCACAGTCTTAACTGAGCATATTTAAGGATGTTAGACATCAGATCAGAGTTTCGAGATACGATAAATCCTATTCTTGAACCACACGCACTGAATACTTTGGATATGGAGTCAATAACAAGAACATGCTCTTCTAATCCTTGTATATTAAGTACCGAATAAAAAGATGAGTCGTAACAAAATTCACGATAGACCTCGTCCACAATGAGGAATAAATCATATTTCTTGACAATTTTAGCTATGCCTTCTAATTCAACTTTAGAATATAGGTTTCCAGTTGGATTCCCAGGATTACATAGAAATATAGCCTTTGTCTTATCGGATATTTTTTCTTCAAAATCTGTCGTTTCCGGTAAAGCAAAACCATCTGCTATTCTACTTCTAACAGGTACGAGTTGTACATCTGAAACTTGTGAAAATCCAATATAATTAGCATAGAATGGTTCTGGAATAATTATTTCTGCTCCTTTATCAAAACACGAAAAGAGCGTAAATAAAATGGCTTCAGATGCTCCTGTTGTCACATAGAGGTCAGATATTTCGACATTTGAGACATTTTCTTTATAATAGTCACATACAGTCCTTCTGAGATTATATGAGCCTTCTGAAGCTCCATAACCTATAACTTCCTGGTCATAATTTTTTAATGCTTCCAGAGCTTTAGCTGGGGTTTTGATATCTGGTTGTCCAATATTTAGATGATAGACGTGTACACCTTCTTCCTTTGCCTTTCTGGCATAAGGTATCAGGCTACGTATGGGAGAATGAATAATCTCCTCACCACGTTGAGATACTTGGGGCATTCCTTCCTTCTTTCAGTATGACGTAAACTTGCATATTCATTTGAATATCGCCGCAAATGTAAATCATTCTTTCATGTACTGTGTCAATTCTGCTATGCTTCATTGAATTAGGAATAATAATTGAATAGCTTAGTATGATGCACGGAAATAAACCCTCGAAGAAAAAAGTGTTATACACGCCATCTCGACGATTGAAGCAATATTTGGAAAAGTACGGGAGAATTGAAGTACTTCCCTTACAATACGAGGATATGCTACGTTATATGGCGACGATACCATTATTAGACAGCACTGGTAAAGATACTTTATGGGAAACTGTATTCTATGATCAGAAAGAGAGCGATGATATTAACCATGCTTTATGCGAAATATATGCCTTATTAAAAACTGAAGGTGATAAGGAGGTTTTAGAACATCTGTCCGTGGCGAGAATCGACTACTGTACTTTTGGTAATACCAAACCTTTCAGGATTCGTATAATCAACAAACTTAATGACAACTATGATCATTTCTATATCAAGCAGATAGATAGTAGTCGAATCTATGGATTAGAATTAGAGGGTATTCTTTCACCAAACAGGGTCTCATTTCTTACCTATGACAAGACACTGATTGAAGAACACGTGGCTGGTGTACCGGGAGATGACTTTATGACGAAACATCTGAGTGTTCCAAAATTTGATCAAATCCGGATCGCTAAAGAATTTATAAAATTTAATGAACGATGTTTTGTACGCCTTCTGGGTGATATGAGAGCATATAATTATATCGTGGATATCACACCTGATATAGAAGGGGCTCAATACAGGTTTCGGGCAATAGATTTTGATCAGCAATCTTATGAGGGAAGAAAAAGCTTTTATCTACCCCAATATTTCAAAGAGAATAATCCAATTATATACCTCGGAATTAAACATTTGGAATCTGAAGCAGTTAGACAATATCAACTCGAAGAAAGATCTCTTATCGCCAGAAGAGCACGGTCTTCCAAGGTAAGGCTTAATAAGCTTATTAATAATATGATAAACGATAAGCTCTCTACACCAGAAAAGGTGAATCAACTGAAAGAAGAATTAATAAGTCATCATAACAATAGAATATTTGCTGATTGTAACACAATGGGAGAAATAGTACTTGCTAATCTTAAACTCGTCTTAAAAAAGGAATTTATTCAGAGTATCATAGACATTTAAAGCGTATGATACGTCCAGGATACCCGAAATCTGTCTAAAGCGCGGGCAATTATAATTGATCTATGAAGTGAAGTCAATTTCATTGTTATCTCCGATATTCAAACTTTGAGATGAACCTTTTATTACTGCATCATTTCCGATAATTGATTTTTTCAGAACGGATCCTGTTATATGCACATAATCTCCTAAAATAGAATCTGCGATTAAAGAATTTTTGATTTGAACATGATCCCCTAATGTCACATAAGGGCCCACAATCGCATTGGAAAAAGAACATGACTTTCCAAATATAACCGGGGGTATAATAATTGAATCGTTATAAATAAACTGTGTCCCTACATCCAAGATCCTTTTTCCAAGCAGGACTTTATTGGTCTCTAACAGGACTTCCTTTTTACCGCAGTCATACCAATGGCTTACTTCATACGTCTTAAATCTGACTTTTTTCTTAACCATCATCATCAGGGCGTCGGCAAGGTGAGCTTCTGTATTATTTTTGGTCGCCTCTCTGGTCACTTCCTCTAGAGCATTATAAAGTTCAGGGACCTTGTCAATCTTATAAAGACCTACTATGGCCAGATTGGATTTAGGAATCGCTGGTTTTTCGATCACTCTATTAACAACTCCATCCTCATTAATTTCGACTACACCAAAGAGTCTTGGATCCTTCACTTTCTGCGTTGCAAGAACAGATCCGGATGTAGCTAAAAACTCCTTCATATCCATGTCGATAATTGTATCGCCAAGTAGGATAATAATTTCATCATCGTCTTTAACTATTTCCTTTGTGAGCCATATAGCGTGACCCAGTCCATTCCTGTTATTTTGTCTTATATAGGATTTATTAAGATCGGGATATGCCGTTGTCAAATAGTCTTTAATTTTATCACCTAAATAACCCAATACAAAAACGAAATCTTGAACGCCGGCATCCCTGAGCTGGTCTATTATAAATGAGATAATAGGTTTTCCCGCTACAAGGATCAAAGGTTTGGGTTGTGTATATGTGTGTGGCCGAAGGTTGACACCTGCGCCTGCAACGGGGATAATAGCCTTCATCTGACTATTCTTCTTCGTCTGCTGCAGATGCTTTTATCTCCTGTACAACTTCTGACACAGCGGAGGCCCCCTGATCCATATCCTCCTGAGTTGTATTACTTACAGTCTCCTTATCAGGAGTGTCTTCCTGCACTTCAGGATCTGTCTCTTTATCATCATTTTTGGGAGAAGAAGATTCAACAGTTATTTGATCTGAACTCGGGTCATCTTTCGTCTCATCTTTCTTTTCAAACTTCTCTTTTGAACTTATTTCAGTTACAGCTGGCTGTGCTTTAGATTCCAAAATCTCTTTAGCTGCTTTTTGAAGTTGTTCATCATTCTCCTTTAACTCTTCTACTTTCCCTTCTATTTCCTGGGCGATATCCTGTTTGGCTGATTTTACTGCTTCTTTAATTTCTGTTTTTGCTTTACGCTGCTCTTCCTTCTTTAGCGTCTTCTGTTTTTCGATTTCTAACTTTTTAACAATATCCTCTTTTGTCTTCAGCATGTCATCAAGCTTTATCTGCTTACTGGCGATACGTTCCTCAATCATAGCCATCTTTGCCTGACGTATTTGCATTTCTAATTGTCCATCTGTCGTACCAATTCTTCTTTCCTGAAATTTCTTATCCTTAATATCTCGACCAATAGATTGTTCCATTTTTTCAATAGCAGATAATAATCCTTCATACCTTCTTGACAACCTATTCGTTACAGTACTACCACCAGCCGGGATCTTTCCAAACTTTTTCTCCTTAACCTTTTTGAATGCCCCATCTAGTCTTTTCCAAACATCATTATGATGTTTACGGGTAAATTGGGTATTCTTAAATCTATTCTGGATATCCTTTAACTCGTTAAATATCGGTTGTAAACCCAATCCCTTTTCTATTCGCTCTTCTATATCTTTCAATTTTTGAAAAAATAAATCAACGTGTTCTTTACTTGTCTTTTCAAAGACATCATTCATAGCACGTTTAAGACTTTTCAGCGTATCAAAAAGCTCATTGGTTTTAGTTCGTAACTCTGCCGCATGTTCTCTGAAAAGGTTTTTCTCTTGCACCTGATCCTGTACCTTATGCCAAAAAGCCTTCATCTCTTCCCATATCCCATCATCAAATTCGCTCAGTTCATTTACGCGTTCTTTTATCTGATTAATTTCGTCCGCGTAGGATTCGTATAATTTCGAAGAAAGAATTACAAAGTGCCATTCGGTTTTGGCCCGGGCCAAAATATCTTGTCTTTGAGTTTTGATATTATCGGGTAGCAAACCCTCTGTCATAGAGAGTGGGCGATCAATCATGGAGGTAGATTCCGGCATCGGAATTCCCTGACCCTCTCGCCATTGATTCATCATCTGATTGTAGAATATTTCAGTAGCATCTTCTTCAGGAATAATATTTATTCTAATAAGATTCTCTGATTCCACAAGTTCGATTCCAAGAAGTATTTTTTCTTCTTTTTCATTTTCGCCCCATAGTACGATTTTGGTCTTCATAGCACAGTATTTACTCAGTCATCTAAATTCTAATAGCATGAGAGAATACTTTTATAAAAAGTTTTCTCAAGATATCATTTACATTCTTATTGTTCATCCTCAGACATAGACCTGAGATCTAACAATATTATTTCTTACAAGGTATTCAGCAATCTGCACACTATTCGTTGCAGCTCCTTTTCGAAGATTGTCAGATACGATCCATAGGTTCAAGCCATTTGGTATCGATTCATCCTTTCTTATTCTTCCCACAAATACGTCATCTTTATGTTTGGCTGCCTTCGGCATGGGATATTCATTATTTTTAAGATTATCCTGTACCACAATCCCGTCTGCGTTTTCTAATATTGACCTAACTTCATTGATATCAAATTCGCGTTCAAACTCAATATTTACTGATTCCGAATGTCCTCCATGAACCGGTATACGCACCGCGGTGGCCGTAATTTGAATCTGAGGAGCTCGAAGTATTTTTCTGGTTTCATGTA
>JAJCYJ010000651.1 GCA_029262975.1 Saprospiraceae bacterium | reverse complement strand
TGCTCCAGTCTGTTGACTATGGCAGCCCCCTTTTTTCTAAGCGCTTATCTCCATATCGCTTAGTTCTAATTGTATTATTCATTTTCATCATTTCATATTATAACGAATCATAATATGACTTATGTATAAACGGTAGCTTTTAAAGGGGGTGCCGAAGGCGGGGGATTCCTCTCGAATTCCGTCGTAGTCTGGATTATCTTATGACATCATTCTTCTTTGCCCAACTTCTGGTTAACCAAATCAATCACTCCCTCGACCATCTCATCCTCCACGCTGGGATCCCAACCAACCGGAGAGGCATACTGTATCTGAAGTGTTTGTGCCTGGTAAGCATTCTGACGTACTAGTTCGCGTGTGGGGATATACAGGTTATGTTCACCCATGTACCCTGTAACCATAATCGGCCTGTCACGCCGAAAGTGGTCCTTGATCCTGGCACCAATCGGGGCACAGATCTCGCCCTGCATGGCTACGATGGGCATGGAGCCAATCTGTGCGACGATCACTTCATTGTATATGCACGGATATTTTTTATGCAGGCTGTAATCATACTTTTCCAAAAACTCTTGATCTTCCTCATGAATCAGATAAGTGTCATAGGTACAAACCATATCCGTAGTCCTTGTCGGGAAAGGGATGTCCTGCTCATAATACCGCAAAAGCATGCGCACCCAATTGGTGCTCCGGTGATCGTGTGGATATTGTTCGAATCCGACATCATCAGGAACGTCCTTGATCAATTCAAGAGCTTCTACTTTTGAAATGGGTTTTCCTAATGGCAAAGAAAGGACATCCATCGTGCTAGAAATAGGGCCTTCGATAGACACATTAGAGTTTTGCCCGTAAATCTCAACGACGGCATCTGCTAATTGACTACCCACATGCCGGGCTCCTTTTTCCATCATTCGTTCGAGCGAATCTATACTGATCTTCATGGCATTCATCATTTCCTTTCGGTATTCTGACCGGGGCATTACAAACTGGTTGCCTCCTGAAGCGTCAGCATACATGGCCTGGACGCCGGGAAAGGTCTCTTCAATCAGATCCATCGCATAGCCGGGATGACCTGCTTCGATTTTATTATAAGCGGCTTGCTGGGGATGTACGCCATGTGTAAAAAACATAACGAGGGGTTGGTCATCCTTGTTCACAGTGAGCAATTGAATTTCGTAATCTACGGGTGCGTTTCCCACGCTGACTACGAAATGCCCCATGCCATTCCCGAGGGTGAGGCTAACGTCTTCGATTTCTGATTCGATTGCTTTTTCTACCAACTCATACATCACGTCCGCCAGCCATTTACCGTATTCAAAATTATTGGAATTGATCTGTATCGGAGCGCTGTGATTATGGGTGGCCAGCAGCAAAACGTATTCAGGAGGAATCCCTAATTCGTTTTGAAGTCGTTCCCTTAGCAGAGGAGTACCGACATCCAGACAATTGAGATCATAGGTGATAATGATCAGTCTTTGATTTCCATCATTCAGTACCAGAGCACGGGCATAGATGTCCTCCTTGACTCCCTGGGACATGCGACCATTGACCATCACCAATGATTCGGTATTTGTGATCTTGGCCTTGGCGAAACCAGCGCTCAATTTATTCTGTGAAGAGACGTGTTCGGGAGTGAACGACAAGAGCAAGAATATAAGACAGGAAAGGAGTGGTGCTTTTATCATGAGTTGATATTTTATTTATTCAGTATTATTTCAGGGTGAGATTTTACCTGCGAGATACAGCAGATTGATTAGTGCACGATTGACCAATCGTTCGCCGGCACCGACTTCCACTTCTGTTCGACTTGAGGCCCCATAACCTCCTTCGGTTGTGGCCTGGATTGTCGGAAAGTACAACAGAGCATCATTTGTATAACCGACGAAATATGTATTTTTTATCGGGCTACGGGTCTTTAGTGAAAGTCCGTGCGCTACAAAAAATTCTCCTGGAAAGGTGCAGAAGGCAATGTCTTGACCCAGCACCACAGAGTTGATCTCAGCGCGAAAGGCAACTTTTTCCCTGTTGATATCACGTCTTTCTGACAAAGACAGAACTTCTTTGCGCACAAAGATCTCAGGTTGGCTGTCATAGTCCGTGATACGCCTACGCACACGTAGCACTTCGTCTGCTATAACCTTACCAAGCCTCTCGACTTGCTCAAAACCGCCCTCATCCACTGGTTGTTTGTCATGAAATGGGTTGATATCTCCTTGTGCTCCCGGAAGGAACATGACTTGGCCTCCGATTGAATCTTTTACATATCGAGCCATTGCCCCGGGATAGTCTGCTGAATACGCGAGATTATCCGGGCCGAGCACGACTGGATGACAGGCAAAATTGACTAGTGTGGCAATCGGACCATTTTCTCCCCTGACAGAAATGACACCCAGTTCGTAGTCCAGGGGAGCGGTGGGGAGTCTGTCTTCGTTGCGCCACATCATAAATACCTCGCCATTTGCCTTCACTACTCGTCGATTGGACCCTTCCTGCACTTCACCATTACCGGCGCCGATCTGAGCGGGTTGCATATTTTCAGAAGCATGCATCAATGCCCGAGCTATTCTCTTTTCCACCTTTTTGATCCATGGATCTTCTTCCGTTGGGAAGTTGTCATAATTAGTAGGTGTAGAATGCGAATGAGAGGCAATCAGCACGATCTGATTAAAACCTGCATTTTCGGGTAGTGCTTCCTTAACTCGTTGTGTGTTTCTTTCGTAGAAGGCGCCCAGATCGAGTGTAACAATACCGATCTTTACCCTTCCGTCATCCAGTACCAGGACCCGGGCATAAAGAGAATCGTGGACTCCGGTAGAAAGAGCGGTACCACGGGCTCCATATCCATACATGGTACTTCCGATTGGTCCTGTAATCTCCGCCCTGGCAGTACCCGCCATGAGTTGGCCACTTTCCTGTCCAGTGAGCAGTGTAACAAATAGTACAGAGATCAAAAGTGACAGGATAAAATTTAATAGAGTAGGTCGATTTGTCATTTGTCTATCGTCGATTCCTGACGAATATAATTATTTGAAAATTAAAGAGTCAGATATAGGATTCGGTTTTGATGTCATGGCCATACGTATGGTTACATGCTTTATACATCTTATAGACAACGTTATTTTATTTTCCATTTTACTTTTGAAAGGCGACGTGCAACCCTAATTAGAGTTTTAACTAATGCTCTCTCTGCTGGAAGCTCGCCCGTTACCAGGTCTTTGAAATTGCCATTGTATTCAGCACTTAGTTGTACCCATGTTTCTTGAGGTTTATCGAAGATCAAAGCTGTAACAGGATGTTGAGTTATCCATTCATTATTGTTTTTATAGCCAATCATATCATCCTGACCGACTTTTAATAACATCTCATCAAACGCTACACTTTTAAAGAACTGTTGTATCTCCTTATCTTTCATCATCTGGTGGATGTCTTATACATGGCGAATTTTGATCCTTAAATTTGAAATTGGATTTTCTGTTCTCGAGAACCTTACCAAACTCATGATCTTCTCGCAGAATGTTCTCAGCTTACTCAATACCTGAATGGTAAATGGGGCCATGCTGTACCGTTCGATCAATTCGTTTTGCCCTTGAGCTTTCATCATTTCATAAATGTATGAGCTAATGGGAAGTTCTGAGAATGGTTCAGAATCTCCTAACCAGGTAGCTTCTACCACTACGTGCTCCCTTATCTGGCCGAAATCCCCATCAAAAATCTTTTCGTACTGGTGAACCGTCTTTCGAATGTTTCCCCTCTTGTTGGTTAATCCTTCCACTTTTATTTCAGGAATTACATTTTCAACCACTTTACTGATTACCCGGATTTTCCTTTTCAACTGGTTATCATTTTTCCCTTCATTTCGTATCACTACCATGTCAATATCTTCCGAAAATCGTTCTATCAATTTATGACATTTTGAAAGCGAAGTACCACCTTTGAAAACAGTTTGATCGGCTATCAGCGAATGGAATATTTCATACAAAGCAACTGTTACCCAATAATCTTTTTCCACATAAATCTCTCGCATTTCAAGGAATTCGGCAGTTGCAAGAATAGCGTCCTGTAAGAGTACTTTGTTGTCGTGTAGATGCATGTTAATTAATATTCCATTTTGGTGCTGTGGGTAAGATTTCTTGTTTGATTCCGAGTTTAAAGGAGGTTAACGGATTAAGGTTGGTTTTTATACCTTCAATTCTGTCCTTCTTTTTAGAAATTTCAAGTATAGCACCTAGTAATGCTTTGGCTCTTGGTGGATATTTTAAAGCGTACCTGACCATTTTGGAAAGTTCCTTTTCTGTAAGTTTGTTGATCATGTTCTTAAGCAACTTGATGGCTGATTTCTTGTCTATGTCAGGTATCGTCTTAAAATCTTTTAATGCGTCTAATATTTCAAGCAAGTAGTAATTTTCATTGGTTACATCCACATAACTTTTGACCGGCTTTACTTGTGTTTTGCCAATTTTTGTTGTGATCCGTTTTACTTTACTAGCTACTTTGATTATTTTAGGAACCTGTGTTGTTAAACCCATGCGATTGTATAATGAACCTCCGGTAATGTATGCAATACGTTTTCCGACTTGAAAGAGATACGGTTTTAGTAATTCCTCCTCTTTTGGTCTTAGTTCACCAAAAGCAGATTGTTTAGGTTTGTAGAATACTCCGGTAGATGCTCTTTTAATAATCCCTTTCTTGCTGAGTCTGTCCTACCAATCTAAACAGAAGGATTCATGAGTTTTTAATGATGATGTTATGGCGTCTTTTGAATTTCAAGTTCAATTATCAATTGCCTACCACGTTCTTATTTCTTGGGGCGTCCTGCAGGCAAGAGCAAATCCTCCGACCTGCGGCCACCTCCTTTATAAGGAGGACATTTAATAGTGCATAGATATTATTCTTTTTACACGAGAAAAGGCACTAAGGAACATTAGCACTTGGCGAAGCAATATCAGCAAACTCATAAAATGCTGGAATGTAGTTTGAGCAACAATCAACAAACAACAAGCAACTTTTTTAAATCAATTTTCACTTGCCACCCGCGCCTTAATCCTGGCACTTTCGCTGACGAGCTACAGCGCCCGAGGATTGGATCCGCTGGTACATGTCTATGACTTGTACCCTAATCTGTTCGTCTTCAGACGAGTGGTTATAACAAGAATGTCTAACTCTATCCCGTCATATCTGGACACAAATAATAAGAAGAAAAAGGAATGGGTTAAGCTTCTGAAATATCCAGGAATATTAGAAGAAACTGATTTGAATGATTCGTCAGGAGACGAAATAGAAAGGATACGAGTCAGAGACTCGTACCAGCGTGGGACAATAGTTTTTATGCGCTTTGGGTCCTGGAATTTTAATATCAAAATGTACTCTATTGCGTGCCATAGGTACGCCATATGGTGTTGATAAATTTGCAAACAACATCTTAGCGTGCCATAGGTACGCCATATGCTTCATTAGCAATTTTCAATTAACAATTTTCAATTATGCCAATCCTATATACTCCATAATCAAGCCATCCTTCAATCCTGTTAATCACGGTTCAAGACAAAATAATCAAGCCATCCCATATTCCTATTTATCATGATTCAAGACATTTACCAAATTCATTTTTATCCCAACCTTCTAAACCCGAATAGATAAACTCTATATTGAAATCAGATTCTCTAATTTGTGATTGGGTAATTATTTGGATATCAGAAGACATGAACGAACAAAGACGAAAATTTATAAAACAGACTAGTGCTGCCGCTACCGGTATTGCTATTCTTCCTTCCATGCCGTGGACACCTGCCTTTGTTGATCACGGTATAGGAAGCGAGCAGATTCTCCGAACGCTTGCAGTACTAAATGATAAAAAAATAACAGTTTTATTACCCAGGCAAATGAATCATCCTGGCCATCGCTGGGACGGTGGTGTTATGGACAATTTCGAGTTACCCAATGCGCACAGCACCTATTCGTTTATTACGACTATCGCTTCATCATATGTCTGTGAATATTCAAGCTATTTCCGTTCAACTGACTTGGAAAAGCCTTTGGACAAAGCCATTACATGTCTTTTAAATGTTCAATACGAAGATGGAACTATCGATCTGCACACTACAAATTTTCATTCTACACCGGATACAGCTTTTCTTATCAACTACTTAAGTCCTGTCTATGTCTGTATGAAAAGAATGAACCAATCAGGTCTTGGGGGATTTTTAACCAAATTGGGGAAATTCTTTTTGAGGGCAGGTGAATGTTTGATATCCGGAGGGATTCACACAGCCAATCACAGATGGGTAGTCTGTTCAGCACTTGCGAGGCTACATGTTTTTTTTCCGGATCCAAGATATCTTAACCGTATGAATCAATGGCTAGGAGAGGGCATAGATGTTGATCCTGATGGACAATATACGGAGCGTAGTGTGAGTGTCTATACTCCGATTTGTAATAACATGTTTTTGACAATCGGGCGACTCCTGGACAAACCGGATATACTCGATATTGTGCGGAAGAATTTAACAATGAGCCTCTATTATATCCAGCCTGACGGGGAAGTACTTACTGACGCGTCCGATCGTCAAGATCGGGCATACAAAGGATTCGTGCACCAATATTATTATGCCTACAGATACTTTGCTATAAGAGACAGAAATCCTGACTTCGCTGCCGTATGTGATTTAATTGAAAAGAAGATGCCAGAGAGAATCACGCGTTTCATTTTATTATTGTTAGAAGATCCGATTTTTAAAAATGATATCATAAGTCCTGGAAAGATACCTGACAACTATTTTAAAAGATTTGAACACTCAGGAGTTTTCAGGATAAGGAGGGGCCAAACTGATATATCGATCATCGAGCAAAATCCCACATTTTTATCATTTAGGAAGGGAAATGCTGTTTTACAATCTATGAGACTGGGTGCATCTTTTTTTGGAAGAGGACAGTTTGTTGCGGAGGAAGTTGAATTTGACGGCAAAACGATCATATTGAAAAGAATACTGACTCGCGGATACTATCAGCCTATTCCTTCTGAAAAACAATCGGGGGAAAATGATTGGAAAAAGGTGCCCAGAAATGAAAGGGACTTAAGTGAATTACAAACGCTGGTTACAACAGTTACAATAAGTGAATCAGAAGGGATTGTAACAATCGAAGCTGTACTCTCTGGTACACCTCATGTGCCTGTTACCTGGGAAATGAGTTTTAGGGATGGAGGCACTTTAGAGGGTGTGACGAATGATATGAAAGCAGACGGTGTCTTTTTTCTTGAAGAAGGCCAGGGAAAATACAGGGTAGGGGAAGATGTGATTACATTTGGAAGTGGAGCAGTCACTCATAAATGGTATGAAATGAGGGGATTATTACCAAAACAAGAAGGGAAAAGTGTCTATGTTACAGGGTATACTCCATTTAAACATACAATTGTTCTTGGATAATCAATTTCCTGATATAGATATATAAGGCATAATTACCTCGCAAAGTCAAATTTCAACAGCGCGTCTTGTGGTAAAAAAGCATGGTTAAAAGAAATTCAGTGGAAACATAGTTTTGTTGTTTAACCTTGTCTCATAGCAATGACTGGTAAGCAAATTTAAGATGACAATTGTTAAGTATAATGTCTGCCTCTGGACCGCTAACATATATTCAACTATAGGTCAAAAGATACGTTGACCGAATATTACCCCACCAATTCCTCAGACTCCTTTTTATTCATTATAACCTGAGCCCTGTTATACGCAGATATCAATGCATTCACCCCTGATCTGCGAATGCTCGTATGTTTACCACAACCCCAAAATCTAATCG
>JAJCYJ010000650.1 GCA_029262975.1 Saprospiraceae bacterium | reverse complement strand
TTTTCATCTCTTCCCCAATAAGTACATCACTGACTGATCGTTGGTTAAGATCTCCTACAAGGTATTCCTCAAAGTAGTCCTGGCAGCAAATATAACATTTACCGAAAGAATTGATGAGTAGATGCTGCAGCGGTCTTGAACCTATTGAATCACATCCTTTTAGATTGTTAATGATTCCATCAACTTTCTGTCCGGATTCAAGCCTGCCTGCTCTATTGTTAATTGTAAATGATTTTACCTGGAAAAATGAATTCCCATAACGATGCTCTATTTCATTGAAATTTTCACGATGTATGTCATCATTACTTCCGAGTACTGCAATCGCCATTTCTTCAGCAAGGTCAATTTTTGACAGATAATTCAAATTTTCTAATATTCCCTGGAGGTTATTATACTTGCGCTCTTCACGATAGTAATCCTCTCTAATAGAAGAGAGATTCACTGATAAATAACGAAGTCTGCCAAGATTCCGGATTTGATCAATTTTTCTTTTTGTCAGACCTGTTCCATTGGTATTGATACATACAGGTAAGTCATATTTTTTCAAAATTGCAATTCGATCAATAAAGTAGCGATCCAATGTTGGCTCGTTGTAATTAATCATAAATACTGCCTCAATGGTATCTTTATATTCCACCATTTGCGCCACTATTTTTTCATATAAGGCCAAAGACATCGTATGTACTGCTTTGGGATTAGTCGATACAGGGCAAAAATTACAGCGCTGATTACAGTGTGCTGTTCCTTCTATTGTCACCACTCTCAAGCGATATCGAGAAAGAATATCTGTGGAAGTGTTAATTAACCATTTTTCCTGGTAAAGTTGTTTCCAGGCATTGTCAGATAATAGAACTTCTGAATTTTCATACAAATCCAATAATGGACTATAGAGATCATCATTATCTAGAATGGTTTGATGAGTCAGCGGATTATAAATACTCCGATCATTATAATGTAAGAAAGGTTCAATTTTACAATTGTTCACTATCACCGATTTGAAAATTTATCTTTGTAAAAATTAAATTGGACGTAATTAAAATCTCTTATTGCTGACATTGACGTATATAATTATTTCCACCAGACTAAAGTGCGACTAGAGGGTTCGTAAGAAGCAAGATAGTAAGTTTGATATGATTTTTGATTTAATCAAGACTATTATTCATTACAATTGTAACGATAGAGTTGATTTCCTATAGCCTTTTTGGATTATTCTAAACGTCTAATTATCGATAGGCAATGTTTCCAAATTAAGTCGTTTTTAAAGTTTGTGATGTAATAGTGATTTGCTAAAATCTCTTCACTTAAATAATATCCGTACAACCTTTGGTCAGATAAAAACCATTTAATAAAGTCTCCCTATCTATCCTATCGTCAAATGACCTCACGACCAGGTGGAGATTATTCGGTTCTGGTTTGCACAGCCATCCCAGCTTCCTAAACTCTACTTCGGCTTTTTCATCTCCCGATAGCCACATATAGATTTTAGAGAATCCTTTAGTTTGTGCTACCAATATCAAAAGGTTTTGAATTAATTTGAGATCTCCTAAATTTTTACCATCCCAAATCAAATCCACCAACGCAATACTGTCTTCTTCTACGGTATACACAGCCAAACAGCTGTATCTGCCCCAACTTTTAGTCCGTAAAAACTTATAGGAGTGGTGGGGTCTGGAAAGGTATCTTTTGAAAACCCAATGACCGTCTCGGATAACACTTATCGGATATCTTAACTTCGACCTTTTCCAAAGGTGATCGATTTTATTCAGACTAAGGGTGTAGTTTTCTCTGAGCTGCACACGAGGTAATTCACCATTTGTAATCCGCTCCCAATAACGCACAGGTAAAGGCACCCCATAATCGAGTTTCATCATGCCCAATTTTAGTATACGTACTCCTGGAAATCCATACATTAAAGAAACATGCTCAGGATGACCATATCTTTTAAAAAACTGACCAACCACTTTCTCAAATATCCGCATTTGCACAGCTCCCTCCTGGCGCACACTATAAGTGTCTACAGAATGTCCAGCATTCACAACGATGCCTTTATAATGAAATTTGTCAATAAGAACAGCATAGTGAGTGATTACATTATGTGAATGGTCACATGCGATCAGGATCCTGGATGGATGAGGCAGTTGAAATTTCCAATTCCATTCTTCGATGCCCCGATCTAGTCCAAAAATTTTATTGAACTGTTGATTTATTCTGATTTCATCACCGGATCTATACGGCCGAATCTCATAAACATCATCAATATTGCTTGGTTCACTCATTCTTTAATATCTCATTTTAGATGAAAACAAGTTTAGCACGTACTCAACAAAGGTACTTTATCAATCGTCATTTTTAGTTTTTCTTATAATAAATATAGCCAAATGACATTCACTCTGACGGTGATATGAAATTGAAATTTTGAATTATATTTTGTTTTTGTCTAATTGTAAAATAGTAGTGATATACGATAATACGAATTGCTCTGCGATGCCATTAAGGCGTAACGGCATATTTTTAATTGATAATTACAATGAGGCGCTCAACCGACTTGATGAATTTGAGACCCTTTTTCCTCCAAAAGGCAATAAGAGACTTGAAAAACTATTCAAATCTCACTAATGAAGCAGAAAATAACTAACTCAGAATGCCTGTAACGGAAGTAA
>JAJCYJ010000649.1 GCA_029262975.1 Saprospiraceae bacterium | reverse complement strand
TGACAAATGTACCAGAAAATGAAAAGGCCTATTTTCAAAATATCTCAGGATTTTACTCACCCACCCGGGAGATGGCTAATTTACCCCAGCCTATTGGCCCGGGCAAAGCATACAATATGTACGATTTGAATCGCATAGTTCCAAGAAATGAAGAGCGGTTAAAAGAATATAATGGTCGTTTCGTGGATGGGAAGAGGGCCTATGAAGCGGCATTATGTGCGGCTTGCCACCGAATAAAGGGAGAAGGAGGTGCATCAGGCCCAGATCTTTCCAATCTACATACGAGATTTAATAACAATGATATTATAAATTCACTTCTTAGTCCCAATGAAGCAATATCTGACCAATACGCATTTACAGTATTTACTTTGAAAAATAATGAAAAAACAACAGGACGAATTGTTTCAGAGTCCGATTCCCATTATACGATTTATCAAAGTCCCTATGATGTGACGAATACGGTACAAGTAGATAAATCTCAAGTCGAAAATAAGTCAGTTTCCCCTCTGTCACCCATGCCTGCAAAACTTCTGGACAGACTAAATGAGCAGGAAGTCAAAGACTTATTTGTCTACTTGCTCACCGGGGCAGATGAAAAACACGAGTACTATAAACAAGTATACCAATAAGATAAAAAAAAGGCTCCGGATTAATCCGGAGCCTTTTACTTTCACGATGACAAGATCCTATTATGCCGCCTTTTTAGAAGGCGTTTTTTTCAATTTTTTACCAAGGATAATGTCCATTTTAATTCGAGCAGAAGTTTCAGGTAAGAATTTTCTTGGTCGAAGGCCCGTCGTGTATGGGCTAGGCGATGTTGCAAATCCTCTCATAATGACTTATTTAATTAGTTAAAGAATTATATTTGGATAACAAGTTAATGTTATCGTTTGTTCAAAATATATCGTATTTATTTTTATTCAGACAATCTATAATTCTGAATTACAAATACAAATATGCAGGCTATTATATCAATAATCCAAGCTTGCTCTACATACCAGGATGCATTTTCGACAAAACCAAGAGCGAATCGGATGTACTAATTAAACAGTAGTAAGAATTTTTAGTTCTGGATAAGCATGGGTTTTATATCTCTTATAATTTTATTCATGCTGAGATAGAAAATGGCACAGAATAAGCCTCCGGTGTAATACGAAAAGTTTTATAAATCTCGGAATTAGATAGTCCGCTGGATATCAAAGTTTTCAAGATAATCCCCCACTCTCCTCAAAAATTGTCCTCCAAGTGCACCGTCCACAATACGATGATCGTAAGAAAGCGAAAGAAACATGAACTGTCTGACAACTATTTGATCTCCCTGTTCAGTCTCGACTACTGCCGGCTTCTTTTTAATCGCACCAGTGGACAGAATAGCCACTTGTGGTTGATTGATAATAGGCGTCCCCATTGTATTGCCAAATGTTCCTACATTAGTTAAAGTAAAGGTCCCGTCTTGCACTTCCTGTGGTTGAAGTCTTCCTGTACGGGCACGTTGCGATAAATCATTAACGGAGCGCACGATATCCTGAAGTGACATCTGATCAGCATTTTTAAGAACAGGAACAATTAAATTACCTGAAGGTGTAGCTGTAGCCATTCCAACATTGATATATTTCTTTAGAATCATTTTATGACCTTCCACAGAAGCATTGACTCCGGGAAAATCCTGAATAGCGCGTACAATTGCCTCAAGGAAAATAGGTGTAAAAGTTATTTTCTCTCGGTAATTAGACAAGAATGTGTCTTTTATTCTGTTTCTCCATTCGACTAAATTGGTCACATCTATCTCAAGAAACGAAGTGACATGTGGAGCGGTATGTTTAGATCTAACCATATGATCCGCTATTAGCCGTCTCATCCGATCCATTTCTATAATTTCCACCTCACCAGAATAAGATGACTTACTGGTTTCACCAGACTCAGCCAATGGCATATAATTAATCTCACTTTTGTCTGCCTGGAGAGACTTTTTTTGAACATAAGCCACTACATCTTTTTTTGAAACCCTGCCATCGGCGCCGGTTCCTTTTATAGTGTCCAGTTCTGTGATACTCAATTGCTCTAATTCAGCGATCGTTCTAACTAATGGACTATAGAATCTTTTACTGCTACTCGGTCTGGCTTCAAGAGAAATAGCCGGCACTGGAGGACTTTTTACTGTCTTTTCCTCCTGTTCTATTTGCACAACATGTCCATCTGATGATTCTCGGTCGTGCGCCCCTTCCTCTATTTCGATAATAGCTATTACAGCTCCTACGGCTACTGTATCACCCTCTTCAAAAAGTATTTTGACCACTTTCCCTTTAAAAGGAGAAGGCAAGTCAGAGTCAACCTTATCGGTAGCTATTTCCAACAGCGTTTCATCTTCATCTATCCTGTCCCCAATAGACTTGGACCAGGAGATGATTGTAGCTTCTGTAATACTCTCACCCATTTTGGGCATTAAAAATTCTTTAAGTGCCATATACAGTCTGTGTCTACTTTTCTCGACCCGGCAAATTTACGAAAAGAAGCGTTGAGAATTCATCTTACTTTGATGCATATTCAAACTATATAAATTACACCATGATTACCTGCAAGTATATTTTTTCATGAAAACATAGGGCCATTGAGTCGATCTCATATATTTTATAAATACAAGACTCCTCTGATTGCAAGAGTCATACAATACCCCCTTTAAATAACAATTAGAAATGGATCAGCCAAAATTAAAATTAGAAAACCGGAGCCACAATCCGTAATATAAAGTGATCTCAGTTATCCGTGTTAAATTCGAATCCAAGTGTTTGCAATTATTACAAAAATTACTATAATATTCTAATACATACTCAATTTAACTTTGCATAAACACATCGATGATCCTCGCCCAGCTCAGATCTTTCTTTTCGTTATTGTGCGGGAAAGCAGTTCTTTTTGACGAATGACAAAAAATGGTTCAAGACCAATAGTTTAAATTAATATTGAACTACCCAATGCAAAAGGTGCAGCATTTTATTGCACTATATAATGACATTAACAAAGCATTCGCACAACATACTCCATTCAAAGTATTCATGTTTGTTCAATAATTTATTCTTTGTATTTCATTAACAGCTATATCCTCTGCAAAGAAGGATATTCGATTAAAAGTTCAATATGAAGACTCATTTCTATCTGCTCACCTTTTTGGTTACTATCGCTACTATAGAATCATATGCCCAGGAAGAATTCTCTTTATCATTCTTAGATCAAAGTATTAAATTAGAAAACACATTGATTTTACAACTTGACAATCTTTTTAGTGAAATAACAAAAGGTGAATTTTCAAATAGGAAATTACTGATCAACGACGATCCATTGAGCCTATCTGTTTTTAATGAAATAGCACTTTTAGAATTGGCTGCTGCTGATTCAACCATGAGTATAAACCGGGAAATCATCAACTACTATCCAGTTGGCATGAATAGATATGTTATCCAGGTTGCCAGCTATGTATCCGATCACCTCCAAAAAAACAATCTATTTCTAATTTGGACATTTGTAGCGCATAAGACTAAAGACACATATCTATTTTCAACCCCATTAGATTATTATACTACCCAATGGAAAACCAAAATAATCTCATCAGTTACCTATTTTTATAAACGCGATCTCAACCTTCCCCGGGCAGAATTATTTGCCCATAAGAATAAAATATTCTCTAATAAATTTACACAACAAGAGGTAAATATAAAATTCTACATGACCGGAGATTAACAGGAAATTCTGCATTTAATAGGCATCGATTACGACTATACAAGTGCAGGAAAATATAAGGATGGATGGGGTGTAATCGCCAATCAATATATATTCTCCATTATGAACAATGAAGATTTCAGTCATGACCTGTTTCACTTTTATTCAGCGAAAGTGCATACCCGCACCTCCAGAAATTGGGTGACCGAAGAAGGACTCGCGTATAGTTGGGGTAATGCCTATTACACAAAGGAAAATACCGGAGAGATTGCACGTCAAGCGGAGTTAATTAAAGTTTTAAAAGAATATCTGGCTAAACATCCAGAAACAGATTTACATAGTTTATTTAAAAATCATTTTTGGACTGATTCTTCTGGCATATTTAATCATCTATCCACAGACTATAAGGTGGGCCGCCTTTTATCAAGTCTGATATGTGATGCCATTGAAGAACAAACTGGCATGTCAGGTATCAATCAATTAATAAGTTGTGGCTCTCTTCCTGATCGATTTACAAGTTTCCTTGAAACAACTAACAAGCTTATTGGCTTAAACGCTGAAAACTTCAACGCAAGGGTTGATCAAATGCTTTGTAATTATTCGAAATAAGAATCTTTGACATTAAGATCAATATTCAGTTAATCAAATTATATCTTTAGACAGTAAATATAAAAAACAGTATCAAGAGTTTTATAACTGTTATCTGACATCCACTTTAAATACTAATCTGGCAATTGTGACAATCATTATTATTTCAAGATACCAATTCTAAATAAAGTTAAATGCGAAATATATATTTTTTAACAGTACTTCTAATAATCTCAGGTTGTCGCAAAAGTCCTGAACTTGAGCAACAATCAGAAAAAATACCAGATCTGGAATCAATGAAAAACGAGCTCACATACCTAAAAGAAGTTGAGTGGCCAAAAGCATACCGCGAACAAGATACACTGCTACTGGACAGAATACTTGGTGATGATTTTCAGATGGTAGACAATAGTGGACTCTGGTTTAACAAAAACGACGAATTGGAATGGATTAAAGCACACGCTACCACTTACGATTCCTTCTATTATAAAATAAAACGTCTCGAAATACTTGAAAATGGTACCGCGATAATCGGCGGAACCGGGCATATATTCACAGATGGTACTGAAAGTATTTACCAATCAAACAATGTACTTCTAAAAAGAGGCGAAATATGGAAAGCAGTTCTATCTCATGTGTCAGGCTTCAGCAAGGTTGAGTGAGATACTTAAAAAAAGTAAAATAATAGAATTGTAATGTCACTTGGTTCCTGCCAAAATACTCAATGATGAGCGGCTATATCCACCACGAAATAAAATAGAATGTCTATTGGCGTATTTTTGAAAACTCATACGTTCTATCAACAATAATCTCATCCAATGTCACATCATGAGCACCTGTAGGGACTAAATCTATTTCCTGAAACGGATAAAATATCCCGACTTTACGCCCATTCTTATCTTTCAAAAAATTGT